>JACPAW010000159.1 GCA_016180605.1 Candidatus Omnitrophota bacterium
CTTACCGGATCAGCCTTCCTCATATTTCTGGCTGCGACGTTTCTGGGGTGGTGGAATCACTCGGATCGGAAGTCAGTGGCTTTTCAGTTGGCGATCGAGTGGTCTTGGGGCCTGGCTTAAGTTGCGGCCGATGTGACGGGTGCAAGAGAGGCGAGGACAACCTTTGTCCTGACTTCGGTATACGGGGTGCGGCGACAGACGGGGGTTACGCGCAATTGACGCGTGCTCGGGCACGCGATGCCATGCACTTGCCGGAATCCGTTTCCTTTGAAGCGGCCGCGGCATTTCCACTGGTTTTTTTAACCGCCTGGCATATGCTTGTCGGAAGAGCGCAGCTTAAAGCCAAAGAGACGGTGCTGGTCCATGCGGCTGGAAGCGGGGTGGGTCACGCGGCCATCCAGATTGCCAAGCACCGAGGGGCTCGGGTATTCGCAACGGTAGGACGAGACGATAAGATCCCTAAAGCCGTAGCGTTAGGAGCAGATGCGGTCATCAATTACACGCGGGAGGACTTTGAGCCCTGGGTTCGATCGCTGACTCAACAGCGCGGAGCGGACGTGGTTTTTGAACATATAGGGCCTCTTACCTGGGAGAGGAGTTTGCGGGTCTTGGCTAAGGCGGGACGCTTAGTGATCTGTGGGGCAACGAGCGGGCCAAGTATCCCTCTGGATTTACGGTACGTTTTTTCCCGCCATCTATCCATTCTTGGTTCTACGATGGGCACTCGTCGGGAGTTGGAGATGGTTTTCAAACTCGTTCAGGAAGGCATTCTGAAGCCGGTAATCGATGGGGTATTCCCACTTAACCAGGCACGTCTTGCCCAAGAAAGAATGTTGAACCGGGATGTATTTGGCAAGCTGATCCTGGTTCCTTGAGCACACGTCGTGTCAAATTTTTCCACTTCCCACTTCCCACTTCTTACTTCTATCCTTGCGTTCTCTCTGACCCATCAGGCATACTTAAAATAACCGAAAAGACCTCGCCACTGGCGGGGGATGGCAAACCCTTCGAAAGAAGGGGACCCCTGCATCGTGCGTACGGTGCAGGGCCTTAAGCTTAAAACAGCTTAGGGGCAAAGCCACGGGCCTTCACAGTCCATCGGCTTCGTGCACAGCCATAAGGCTGACGCATGGGAAGTTTGATAGGCTGCAGGGTAGCCGGGTTACCGGTAAGCATTGAAGGGAGGCACGAGCTGCCATCGGCGCTCGTGTTTTTTTATGGCCAATCATCGCGGAAGTGTTGCCATTTGCGCTTTAGGGGTAGTCACAGTGCTCATGACGCTTGGAGCCTCCGCACTGATCCAATCTCTCAATGAGGCGCGACTCTCCTCCCGTTCGCTAGCCAGGCGACAAGCGCTATACCTTGCCGAAGCCGGCGTTGATCAGGCACTGATTAATTTGCGCACCCCTGCAGATGCGGCAGATGATATCGGCAGCGGCACTTTGGCCTTAGGAACCTTTCAGGTGGATTTGCCTCCGGTTTCCATCAGTCCTTCCCAATGGAGGGTTACCGTGCATGGGATAGCCAATGCCGATTCTGTCCATCCACAGCACCTGGAGGTCATGATTTCCGTCCAACCCCAATCCGTTTTCCAGTTCGGCCTTTTTGCCGATGAGAACCTTGACATTTCAGGAAGCGCCTATGCCAACAGTTTCGACTCTCGCGTGGGACCTTATGATGAAGATCCCAGCTCGCCCACTTATAATGCAGGCCATGAAGGAGATGTGGGCACCAACGGTACAAGTTTCGGGGATGTGGCTCTGGGCAGTTCCGTTGCCATCGATGGGCAGGTAGTGGTTGGCCCAGGAGTGCCGGATCCGGCGGCAATTGTAGTCGGAGAGGAATCGGCAACCATAACCGGGGTCCCGCCGCTGGCTTCTCAATCGCAGTCTTTTCTTTTACCACCCGTAACCCTGCCTGAAGGATTGACCTGTTTGGATCAAACGATTAGTGGAGGTACCACACAGACCCTGACTCCTACCGGAGGGCCCTTGGGGAATGGCACCTACTGCTATGACGATCTGACAATCCAGGGAAACGCCACCTTAACCGCTACCGGTTTTGTCACCGTCTACTTAACGGGAGTGCTTACAGCCCAAGGAAATTCTTTGGTTGGGGTTCCGGATGATCCTACCCAAATGCTCTTTTTGCTTGTTTCCGCAGCAGAGGCGAGTTTGGAGCAAACGATTTCGGGATCCAATGTCTTCTATGGTGCCATTTACGGTCCGGAAGCGACCATTAACATTACCGGCAATGCGGCAATCTTCGGATCGGTTGTAGCGGAGGATGTGAATGTAACAGGAAGTGCCGAGATCCATTACGATGAAGCGCTGGCGAACATGACACAGCTGGTCAGTCTGTATAAAACCTCTGTTGTCTCTTGGAGAGAACTCAACTGATGTATTCGCTAAGGGGTTTTAAAGAGAACGCTTTTACCTTGGTGGAGCTTTTACTCAGCGCCTTCATTGTCGTTGTCGCTCTCGTTTCCATTTTAGGAGCCACATCGTGGCAGATCGCTACGGATGAGCAATCCAGAAACCTTTCCTGGTCAGAGCATGATGCGATGCGCATTATGGAACAGTTGCGTCTGCAAAATAAGGGTGGCAGTTGCGGCCTACCCGTTGCCTCTGCTCCTTCCGGATTTGCCAGTTGGGATGCTTGGTTGGCTTCCACTTCCGCCACAGGAGGCGGGGGAAAGAGCATTCAACCTGATCCGGCCAATAACGAGCAAGCGGTTGTCTCATTCACGGGAACCGACCCGCTTCGGGTGACCGTCACCGTATGCTGGCGGCAGCGCGGGCGTGCCATCGGAGAATGCTGGAGCGGAGATGTGGACGCAGACGGAACCCTCGAGTCTCCTGCAATGCTCACAACACTGATCACGTGCCGGCCATGAAAAAATTCCAGAAGTCTGGACGTGGAATGACTCTCGTTGAGATGATGATCGTAGGTTTACTCCTTACGGTGATCGGGGGTGCTATTTTTACCGTCCTGCTGGTCGGGCGCCGAACCTTTCTGACCTCTCATACGTACCTGTATGTTCAACAAGAGGGGCGCCGTGCCCTCTCCGATATGTCGAAAGAAGTTCTTCAGGCAGGAAATGTCAACGGCAACGTAAGTTTTTCCGGGTCGCAGCGCATGGATTTTCAAATCCTCAAAGGCTATGACGCGGTGGCATGCGGCGGTTTTTGCTGGGGCACGGAGAATGCCACCTATCCTAATGGCTGGATTCATTACGTCCTCGATACTGCCAACGTACAGCAAGCCCGGCTTCTTCGTTGCGTGACTGCCAATCGACTCGATGCGATGCCTGCTGGATTTGCGGGCTGCCGTGTGATGGCAAATCACGTGGACCCCTCGTTGGCAGCAACCGCTTTCCGCTACGATCACGCCCTGCGCACCGTCACGTTTACGCTTCATACCCTCGTCTCTTCAGCTCAGTTACCTGGAGGAAGTGTGGGAACTATGCCGGTTCCGTTGACAGCACGTGTGATGCTGCGCAATGCTTCTTAAAAGGAAATAACCCATGAAACTTCATGAAACAAAAGCGATGACGTTGGCAGAGACTCTTGGGGCAATGGTGGTGCTTGTCCTGGGTGGTTTAGCGATCATGAGCTCCTACCAGTCCTCGTTGCATCTAACGGAAGTCGCACACCAGAATGCACTGGCCATGGATGACTTAAAGGACATGATGGAACGGGTTCAAACAACATCCTTTACTCAGCTGAATGCGAATTTTCCAGATGGTGCCATCAACGGAATAATCGGTTTTGGGCCAGACCAATACAGCGGCATCGTGGGCGGCTACGGGCTAAATACGGAACAGATCGTGGTGCGCCATGTTCCTTCCATCGTTGCCGATCCGCGGGAGCTGGTGATCGAAGTTTCATGGACCAACCACGGGCGTTTGTATCGCAAGAGTTTGGCGACATTCCGTTCTAGTCGTAGTGGGTGAAATAAACACAAGAGGGATCGAATAGGGATGAAAACCCATGGGTTTACCCTCATCGAAATGCTGATTGTGAGTATCTTATTCATCTCTTTTAGCTTACTCGCTACCCTTTGGTTCACGAATGTCTCGGCCTTGTGGTGGACGGCAACCACGCAAAGTTCCGTACGCACGGACCTCAACCTATCGATGGATCGTGTCGCAGCGGAGTTAAGATCAGCAACCCGTTCCGCAGTCGGAAGCCCTCCGAATTTGGCGATTCCCGCACCTCCTGGCAATGCGACGATGACATTTTATCTACCCATTGATTTGGACGCCAACGGCACCATCGTAGACGTAGCGGGAAACACCGAGTGGGATACCCTCAATCCAGTCCAATACCAGTATAACCAGGCAACCGGTCAGCTGCTGCGGTTGGTAGGGCTTCAGCAGACCGTATTGGCGCAGGATCTCATCGCAGTCACCTTCGCTGATGCTGTGGTGGATCCTTCCCTCAGAGCTAACGAGGTTCGCTTATCCATGACGATGGAGCGGCGCACACCGCAGCGACGGGATGTCATGTCCTCAGCATCCCGAATCGTGCGATTGCGCAACTAAGGAGAACAGGCCATGATCCCCACACCTATTTCTGCCCCGCTAAATAGCGGGGCACTGAACGCCACCCACATTGAAATCCTGCGCAGGCGTTCAGCGGCCTGCGGCCGGGAAATAGGTGTGGGGATGCGCCCAAAAGACGAACGAGGACAAGTGGGTATCCTTTCTTACGTGACCGTCATTGTTCTGGCGATCCTAGGAGGAACGTTTCTTGAGCGCGGACTGACCGTCCAACGGCATAGCGAAATCCAGCAGTTGCATGCCGAGACCTTCTACCTGGCAGAAGGAGCCTTAGAGAATGCGATTGGCCAATTTGCCCAAGCCTTGGCCAATTTTCAGTGGGATCCCCAGACTAATGGTGCTTATCCGGTGACCACGAACTTTTCTGCTTCCAGCGCTTTCCCAACCGGTGCCATCGTTACCTCCAACGTCACACCGCTTGCCGCTCAGGTGATCCAAACCGACGCGGATGGAAACCAAACCTATGTCAGAAACTATGAAGTGGTGACCACCTCAACGCATCCTCGCAACGCCGCCATCACCGCCACTCTTCACCAGGTCATATCCAGGCAGCTGACCTATACCTTTCAACATGCGGTATTCTACGACGGAGATTTGGAGTGGCTGCCAGGTCCAGACATGACGTTATCGGGCAAGGTCCATAGTAATAGTGATATCTATCTCGGCGCCAATGGATTATTGACAATTAACAACAACTATTTGCGTTCAGCAGGCAATATTTACAATCGCCGCAAGGATAATAACTCGGTTCCCCCCGGCACTGTTCAGATCAAAAAAAATGGTTTGAACCAATACGCGGCTATGGCGGGCCTGGATAGCGCCGATGCGACGTGGGCAGTCGATTCGCAAACCCGCTGGTTAGGAACGGTTCGCAGCAGCGTCCATGGCGTTTCTCAATCGGCTGTTCCTGTTGTCGGGTCCATACAACCAGGAGGCTTCTACGATAGCAACGCCGATGTGCGTGTGGTTAACGATGTTATTATCCAGGGAGGACTCACGATCGTGGAAGGAGTGGATGTTCCCGTGGGTACTCTCACAAGTACTACTTCGATGAGGAATAATAGGGAAGGGAGATTCGTCAAAATGCTGGAAATCGACCTTAAAAAACTCTCAGGGTATGCTCCAGGCGATCCACCGGGATCTCCGAGTTTTCCGAACCATCTTCCCTCCAACGGCCTTTTATACGCTACTCGTAATGATTCACTGACAGGCACCCAGCAACGGGGTGTCCGTCTGATTAACGGTTCTGAAATCAGGCGCAACGGTGGCTTGACAATCGTCTCGAACCTGCCTCTTTACATCAAGGGAAATTACAACACAACCAGTAAAAAACCTTGTGCGGTGATTGCCGATGCGGTTAATTTGTTGTCCAACAACTGGAACGATGCCAACAGCACATCAAGTGTTTCCAGCCGTCCGGCAAATGCGACCACCTTCAATCTTGCTTTCATTGCCGGGATCAACACAACGACATCAGGACACTACAATGGAGGTTTGGAAAACTACCCTCGCCTGCATGAGAGCTGGACAGGGCAAACCTTGACGATCCGTGGTTCCTTCGTCAGCTTATGGAATAGCCAAATTGCCACAGGTCAATGGGCTTATGGCAATCCGCAGTACACGGCTCCCGTCCGAAATTGGCAGTATGATTCCATGTTTGAGGATGGGACCACTATGCCTCCGTTTACTCCTTGGGCAGTTGAGATCGTGAAGGGCGCTTGGTGGAAAGACTAGTGAAGAGTGACGAGTGATCTTCAGTGCGGAGTGCGGAGTTTGGAGTGCGGAATAGAAAAAATAAAAGGGGAAGAGGATTTCTTATTCCGAACTCCGCATTCCGAACTCCGAACTTTCCAATCATTACTCTCTCACGTGTTCTCTTGACGCTGCACCAGCTCTCCGCTAGGCTATTCCCATGAAACGGATTCGTGTGGCCATCCTGGTGGAAGACCTCTATCAAGACTTGGAAGTCTGGTATCCGTACTATCGTCTTAAAGAAGCGGGAGTTGAGGCTTTCTTCGTGGGCACAGGACGCAAGGAATCTTTTACCGGAAAATACGGCTATCCGCTTACCACAAGAACCGCTGCATCCAGCCTGAAGGCAGCCTCTCTGAACGGGATCATTATTCCTGGAGGTTTCGCTCCGGATTTCCTGCGTCGGGATAAGGCGACCATTCGTTTGGTCCAGCAAGCCAATCGGTTGGGTAAAATCATCGGTGCGATTTGCCATGCCGGCTGGCTTCTGTGTTCTGCTGATATCCTGCGTGGTAAAACCATGACCTGTTTTTTCGCCATCCGCGACGATGTTATCCATGCAGGGGCTCGTTATGTCGACCGCGAGGTGGTCCAAGACGGAAATCTGGTGACCGCGCGCCAGCCCGAAGATCTGCCGATTTTTATGAGAACCTTTCTTAAGGCGCTGGGCAGTCCTAAAATTGACAAAATTGGTAAGGTATCGTAGACTACCATTCACGATTGGTCGTCTATGATAAAACTATCCACCCGCTCCACTTATGGCATGCGCGCACTGGTGGAACTGGCCCTGAACTCTTCGCATGGGCCGGTTTCGGCAGCCCAGATTGCCCAGCGCCAAAATCTTTCCGTTGCCTACCTCGAACAGTTGCTTCACCGTCTGAAAAGAAGCGGTTTGGTTAAGAGCGTGCGCGGTCCAAGAGGGGGGTTTGCTCTGGCAAGGCCCGCGCATCGGATTAACATGGCCGATGTGGTGCGTATTTTGGAAGGCAACAGCGCACTTGCAGAGGCTCGCCAAAATGGCAAGCGACCGGTGCCATCCGGTGCCCATTCTTCTTCAGCGGTTCAGATTCAGCGACACGGTCAGCGGGTGGCACAGGCGGTATGGCACTGTGTGCACGAACGATTGATGGAATCGCTTCATGCCGTGACTCTTCAGGACTTATGGGATAGCCTTCGCAGCCAACCCGGTGAACCGATCGAACACCGGTACGTTTTCCATATTTGATAACCGCCTGACTTCTGGTAGCTGTGGTACAATGACCGACAGTATTAAGCAAATCCGGATAGCCAAGCAGAACGTTCGTAAACGGTTATTGAGTGATTTGAAGCAACAGAAGGAGGAGGTACGACGTCAACGCAGTGAGGAAATATGGCGGAAAGTGCATCGCCTGACGGCGTTCCGCAGGGCCCGTGTGGTATTTTGCTACGTAGCCCTGCCGTATGAAGTGCAGACTCGGCGTATGATTGAGGAGATGTTAACGATTGGCAAGCGTGTGGTGGTACCCCGTATGCGATCTCGTGTGAAGGCGCTGGCCTTGTCGGAGCTTCGGGACCCAGCCAAGGAGCTGGTTCGCGGCCGCTTCGGTGTCTGGGAGCCTTCCCGGTCGAAGCGTCGCACGGTGCGCTGGCGCGATATTGAGTTGGCGTTGGTGCCCGGGATCGCTTTTGACCAAAGCGGGAAACGGTTAGGCCATGGTTTCGGGTACTTCGACCGGTTCCTGGCGCGCTTGCCAAAACAGGCCTCTACGGTGGGCCTGGCCTTTCGGTTTCAAGTCCTCGATCATCTTCCTGCCGAAGCGCACGACATCCCCGTCAAAAGAGTCCTTTCCGCCTAGTCTCACGGCATTCCTGCAATCCGCCAGGGGGTAAACGATGGAATGGGTTGTGATCAGTCTACTCGTCATTGCAATCGCTGCTTTTGCAGGCGGTTACTGGCTGCGCCTGATATTAGGGCGCCGTTCTCTTTCCAGCGCTGAGACTCAAGCGCAACAGCGGCTTAAGGAGGCCCAGCGGCAAGCAGAGGCCATTCTGAAGCAGGCTCAACTGGATGGAAAAGAGCAGCTACATGCGCTGCGTCAAGAGTTTGAGGAGCGCACCAAGGAGCGCCGTAATGAGTTGTCTCAATTGGAGAAACGGTTGCGCCAGCGTGAGGAACTCCTGGATCGCAAACTCGATCAATTAGATCGCAAGGAAAAGGAGCTGGAGGATCGCGAGAAGCAATTTGCCCAACGCGAGCAGGCCTTGGAACATAAGACCGCCCAATTGGAGCAAGTGATTGCACAAGAAAAAGAACAGTTAAAAACTATTGCCGGTTTGTCGGCGGATCAAGCGAAGCAGTTATTGTTGGCTCGGCTGGAACAGGACTGCCGATCCGAAGCGGGAATGATCATCAAGCAAGTCGAAGAAGAAACGAAACGCAGTTCTCAGGAAGTCTCTCGGCGGATTCTGGTGGAGACGATGCAGCGGTGTGCTGCAGAATTTACAGTGGAGTCCACCACGTCGGTTATCCAGCTTCCGAATGAAGATATGAAAGGCCGCATCATCGGCCGCGAAGGCCGCAACATCAAAGCATTCGAGCTGGCAACCGGGGTGGATCTGATCGTAGATGATACGCCCGATGTCGTGACCCTTTCTTCCTTTGATATGATACGGCGCGAGGTCGCACGGCTTTCCTTGGAGCGGCTCATGAGCGACGGCCGCATTCACCCCGCCCGCATCGAGGAAATCGTCGAAAAAGTCAAAAAGGAGTTTCAACAGCATATCGTCCAAGAAGGCGAAAAAACAATCAGCGAACTGGATGCCCACGGGGTGCATCCTGAGCTGGTCAAATTCATTGGTCGGCTCCGCTACCGCACCAGTTACGGCCAGAATGTGCTGCTGCACATGAAAGAGACAGGCTACTTGTGCGGCATGATCGCAGCCGAGCTTGGATTGGATCAGCGTCTGGCCCGTCGCTGCGGACTCTTGCATGACATTGGCAAGGCGGTGAGCCATGAAATGGAAGGGCCGCATGCGATCATTGGCGCTGAGCTGGCTAAGAAATACGGCGAATCGCCGGATATCGTACACGCCATTGAGGCGCATCATGAAGATGTCCAGCCCCGCACCTTACTGGCGGTGTTAACGATTGTGGCCGACTCTGTCAGCGGTTCGCGGCCCGGAGCACGGGGCGATACCTTGGAAAACTACATCAAGCGCTTGCAAACGCTGGAAGCGATCTGTGATTCCTTTAGCGGAGTGGAAAAGGCTTATGCCATTCAAGCAGGCCGGGAAGTCCGGGTCATCGTCCAGCCCGGTCGTGTGACGGACCTTGAAGCCATCGCCCTTTCACGCGAGATCAAGCGCAAGGTGGAAGGTTCTATTGAGTTTCCGGGACAGATTAAGATTACCGTCATTCGCGAGACCCGCTCTATCGAATATGCGCGTTAAAGATAGCAAACAGACACCAGCATACAGCACACAGAAAATTCATCCGTTCCACTCTTCTGTGTGCTGTGTGCTGTGTGCTGTGTGCTGGTTATGAAGTTCCTGGTGATTGGGGATATTGTTGGACGTCCCGGACGGGTGATTGTCGAGCGCGAGCTGATGAAACTTCGTCAGGAGCGCGGCATCGACCTGGTGGTTGCCAACTGTGAAAACGCAGCCGGTGGTGCCGGGGTAACACCGCGCATTGCCGATGATCTTTTTCGCTGCGGTGTCGATGTGCTGACCTCGGGCAACCACGTCTGGAGGAAAAAAGAAGCCTACGAATTGCTAAAGCTGGATCCTCGCGTTATCCGTCCTGCCAACTACCCCGATGGAGCTCCCGGAGCAGGCTCTGCGATCGTAGAGACGCTCGACGGAGCCAAAGTCGGTGTTTTGAATCTCATGGGGCGCGTTTTTATGGAGCCTTTGGATTGCCCCTTTCGCGCGGCGGAGCGGGAGTTAAATCGTCTGAAGATGGTGACATCGGTTATTATTGTCGACATGCACGCCGAAGCAACCAGCGAGAAAGTCGCGATGGGATGGTTTCTGGACGGCAAAGTCTCCTGCGTTTTCGGCACCCATACCCATATTCCTACCGCGGATGAGCGCATTCTGCCAAAGGGCACTGCCGTCATCACCGATGTCGGAATGACAGGGCCGTATGATTCCGTCATCGGGCGCCGGGTCGACCAAATCCTCGAGCGTTTCCTGTCGAGTCTTCCGATGCGCTCCGAAGTAGCTGAGGGCAATGTCCAGTTGCGCGGCCTTCTGGTCGAAGTCCATCCGAAGACAGGAAAAGCGTTGTCGGTAGAACGCATCACTCGGGTGATCGATGGAGCCATTCGCGATACCGGCGACTGAACCCATTCGAGTCCCTTCAGCGCTCAGTGTGGCTCAGGTTGTCACCCAGATCCGAGCCCTCATTGAAAGCCGTTTTCCCGCGCCTCTGTGGGTTGAAGGAGAGCTCTCCAACTGCAGTTTTCCTGCTTCGGGCCATATCTATTTTTCTTTGGTGGATGAGCGCGGTACAGACCGTTTCGGACAACGGTTGCTTCTTCCTTGCGCTTTTTATCGGGGCTCCAACCAGCACTTGAAGTTTCGCCCCGCAGACGGCATGAAAGTGCTCTGTTTGGGGCAACTGACCACTTATGAGCGGCAAGGACAGTACCAATTAAGGGTCTTGCGCGTTGAGCCCAAGGGAATCGGCGCTCTTCAGTTGGCTTTTGAACAGCTAAAAAAACGCCTCGCAGCCGAGGGGCTCTTCGATGAAGCACGCAAGCGGCCCATTCCCAAAACCCCGGAATGCATTGGAGTGATTACCTCACCCTCAGGCTCTGCCGTGCATGACATCGTCAGCAAACTTCGCAATTTCTTCCACGTCATTGTCATCCCCACAAAAGTGCAGGGAGACGGAGCCTCTCAGGAAATTGCCCACGCGTTGGATACGGCCAACCGGCGGC
This sequence comes from Candidatus Omnitrophota bacterium, assembly GCA_016180605.1. Taxonomy (GTDB): domain Bacteria; phylum Omnitrophota; class Gorgyraeia; order Aquiviventales; family Aquiviventaceae; genus JACPAW01. The sequence goes on from JACPAW010000159.1 coordinate 11,242, forward strand.
ACTTAGCGGATGTGCTCATTGTCGGAAGAGGCGGGGGCAGTGTGGAAGATTTGTGGGCGTTTAACGAGGAAGGGGTGGCGCGCGCCATTGTTCGATCGCGCATTCCGGTTATCTCTGCCGTCGGCCATCAGGATGATTGGACGATTGCGGATTACGTTTCTGATTTGCGCGCTTCCACCCCGACGGATGCGGCCAAACGGCTGGTCGAAGAAAAAGAGCGGCTTTTTCTTTCCGTCCAGTCACAGTATCAACACCTTCTGGATGCGACCCGAGGCTATTTATCCGAACAGACCTTCCAATTAGACGGTTTTTGCTCTCGGTTGAGACTTTTGCACCCGGCTATACAGCTGGGGCGCTTGCAGGATAAAGTACAACAGCTTCAAGATGAGCTGGCAGGATCCATGCGGCATACGTTGGATGTTTTTCAACATTCTTTGGAGGGACTGGCAGGCCGCATGCAGGCACTGAGCCCTCTTGCCGTGCTGGGTCGAGGTTACAGCATTACGTTAAGACTTCCCGATCGTCATGTGGTGACTGCTGCCAAAGACGTAAAAGAAGGCGACACCCTGGAAACCCTTCTGGCACAGGGCCGTCTGTTGAGTACGGTCCAGAAGAGAAGCGAAACGGGATAATGAGGTCAAGATGGCACAAGCAGGCGAACTGAAATACGAGGAAGCGCTCAAGCGGTTAGAGCGGCTCGTGGATGAATTAGACCGCTCGGAGTTGGATCTGGAATCGCGGCTTAAAAAATTCGAGGAAGGCACTAAGCTTGCCCGACTGCTTCTTAAGAAACTCGACCACGCCAAGAAGAAGGTGGAAATACTGGTGAAGGATCAGGTAGGGGAAGCGGCTCTTATTCCTTTTGAGGACGAAGCCTCTGGCCAGAGCGAAGAAGAGCAAGAGGATGCCGTCGATTAAAGT
>JACPAW010000167.1 GCA_016180605.1 Candidatus Omnitrophota bacterium
AAGGAAAGCAGACAGCATCCAGCACACAGCACACAGAACGAGTTGTGTGCTGTTTGCTGTGTGCTGTTTGCTGTGTGCTATGTATAGAGTCCTCTTCGTGACGGATGACTGGCAGCATAAAAAGGCATTGAAATCCGCCCTGCTGGGGCAGGAGATTTCCCTTCAACCCGTGACATCGAAGGAGCTGTTTCAGGAATCGTTTGCTTTTCCAGAGAAGCTTGAGGCGCTCGTGGTCGATCTGGAGCATTCTCTGGCGGAACCTGGCAAGCTCTGCCACACATTAAGGCGCGAAGCCGTATTAAAAGAATTGCCGCTGATTCTGCTGGTGACGGAAGAGCAGTTAGGGCGAATGGATGTGGTTTGGGGCTTTGACGATTACTTAACCCTTCCTGTCAGTCCCGTGCGCCTTAGTCAGCGGCTTAAGTTTCTGATGTGGAAGACGCAGCGCATCGAGCTGAAAAATGGTTTCAGTTGTACGGATTTGATCGTTGACTTTGAGCGGTACGAAGTCCATGTAAAAGGCGAGCCGGTCGATTTGACCTTTAAGGAATTCGAACTGCTTCGGTTCCTCATTGCCCAACCGGGAAAAGTATTCACCCGAGAGGTGCTTTTGGATAAGGTTTGGGGCTACGATTATTATGGGGGAACGCGGACGGTAGACGTCCATATCCGGCGCCTGCGCGCCAAGCTGGAAAGCCGTGGCACCGTTTATATTGAAACAGTCAGGAACGTCGGCTACAAATTCATCGATCACCGCTAGAAGAGCTAGACATCTAGAAGAACTAGACATCAGGGGGGGATCAAAAAATAGTTGGCTCAACAGCAATCAGCTCGTCAGCAGTATGCACTATCTTTTACTTACCCTATTGCTTACTGCTGATTGCTGACGAGCCGACGAGCTGACTGCTGAGAGCCGTTATGCGGAAGTCTGAGGTCTGATGTCTGGGGTCTATTCTTCCTTGCATTTCTCCTCTTACATCAGGCATATTTTTAGTTAGGAACTGCTCGAAAAGCCGCACCTCCACCGGTGTTATAGGTGGGCTCTAAGTTGATTGGAGCGGAGCAATCCGGGGTTGGAAAGCCGCGGGCCCATATTAATGGGCGACCAGGCTGCCGATAGCAGGGACTCCACGCCAGATTGCACGCGCCTGAAGAGGCTGCGGCATCTGGCAATTTTATTTTTGGGGGAATAATGAGGACAGAGAAAGGCATGACGCTCGTTGAGCTTTTGGTAGGAATCGGCATCCTGATAGGGGCGGGGGGGGCTTTGTGCATGGGCATGACCCAGACCACCGTGTATGCCGATTATTTAAGGCAGTTTCAGGTAGCTGTGAATGCGGCCCAGGGAAAGCTCGAAGAACTGGCTGTCACCGACTTCGACACTCTTTTAAACGGAGCGCAGTTTCAGGCAGCCCGAACAGCGCAAGGCCAATGCATGGGTTTGGGCGAAGATGTCAATTGCAATGGCGTTTTAGATCCCGGTGAAGATGTGGCTAACATAGGGGTTTTGGATGATCGTCCTTCTCCGCCAACCGCCTCCCCGGTGAATTTACTGGATATCCATATAGCCGCATGCTGGCAACACCGCGGCCGGCCAATCGGCGAAGACGTCAATTGCAATGGTCTGGTGGATGCGGGGGAAGATAACAATCCGACCAATAATTGGGTGGATTCTCCAGCAATGATGAGCACTCGGGTGGCTAGGAGAAACTGATCATGGGACGGCGCGGCTTTAGTTTTGTGGAAATCCTGATGGTAGGAGTCGTCCTCTCCCTTATTATTGGAGCCATTTTGACGATGGCCTCAACCAGCGAGCAGATGTGGGTTCGCACGGATAATCAGACGGAAGCAATGAACATCACCCAGCGGGCTCTGGATCGGCTCAGCCAAGATTTGCAGAGTGCCGCCCTTGCTTCTCTGGCGATTTGTCAAGCGGACTCCATTTCATTTTCCCAAAGCGGAACCGGAATCCCGATTGCCTATAACCGCACCGCAGCCAATACCCTGGAACGCACGTTCAACAATGGTCAACCGCAAGTCGTGGTAGCTGGAGTGACTGCTTTTCTTCCCCGATGCCAAGGAGAGCTGGTCAATTTGTCTTTCACGTCAAATGTCACAAGTACCCGCGGCACATTCCAACAGACTTTACAGGCACAGGTTCGGATACACAACCCATAACAAGTTTCTAAAAAGGGGGTTTCTTTCCATGTTCTCGGTGAAGAAAGAGCGGGGCATGGTGTTGATCGGCACTTATCTGACCCTTTCTTTGTTTTTGGTTTATTCCAGTGCCTTGTTTGTGCGGACGAGCACCCAGCGGCTCAACACCGATCGGCTGCGAGACCGCTACCAGGCAACGAACATGGCCCAGGGAGCCATTGAACAATTACGGGAAGATGTTTACACCGTTGTGGCAACCATTTCTGGTTCATCGGGGAACGCTTTGGGAGCTTTGACTTGGATCGATACTTTAAGCCCTACTTCTGCATTTCCCCCGAATCCCCCGCTGGCCCCCCTTCAAGTAACTGGGCTCATGACGGGTACGGGCACTGTAGGCAATCCGCGCGTCGTCATCCTGCCCCTGGCCCAGGGAGGAAGCGGCTCTGGCCAAGCTTGGATTGACTCCGTATGCTTCGGCGGCGCTCCGGGCAATTCTTTCGATCTTGACGGAGACTGCCAGTTTGATGTGGGTGAAGACATTCTGGCACCGCGCAATATCACCATTGAAGCCATCGCAACGATAGGAGGAGTGACCAAACAACTTCAGGCAACCTATCAGTTCAATATGGGATTATCCGACATCTTCCGTTACGCTTATTTCCTTAACAATTATGGGTGGATTGACACTCAAGGCGGAAGTTCCGTCACCATTAACGGAGAAGTACGCGCGAACGGAGATCTTGGCTTCAGCGGCAACCTCGCTGCCATTACGGTAAACGGTGACCTTTATGCCTCGACCAATCCGGATCTTCAATTGCCAGGAGGAGGTCAAGTCATGGGGACGATATCAGGGAATCCGAACCAAGCGTCCTCTTGGGCGAACTACTGGTCAAGCCGGAACACCAATAACAGCATTAATAATTGGTTTCGATCGCGTCCTGTCTTGCAATTGACCACGACCGGACAGCCAGGAATTGGTGGGAGTACAAAATTCTTACCTGCTGGCCAAGGATGGAACAGCAACAATCCACGCTCGATTTATCAAAACCAATCCCCCCACACGATGCCCTATCTGGGTGATCTTAACTTGTATAAGACACTGGCCAATCAACACAACGGTGGCAGTGGCTCTACCTTAACCTACAAGGATGTGGGTGCGGATGGCAAACCAGGTACTGCAGACGATCAGATAAAGACGATTACAGCAATCTACGGCGGACCCAATGGTATTGTGGGAGACAACATCGATGATGATCAGCCGCTTGTCCTTATCGGAAATATTCAAATCGATGGTCCCGTGGTGGTACCGGGAGATGTCGTGATCCGTGGCACCATTAGCGGGCAAGGAACGATCTATGCGGGGCGAAACGTCCACATTGTCGGCAATGTGACATACGCTAATCCTCCAAGCTGGCCCAATCTTCGGCGAAATCCTTCCACAGGACGGCTTGAGGTCCAAGGGGCAGCTTCAGGATCGGCGCAGTCTAACCTGGGTACTGTGGATAGTGCCGGAACTTATACACCTCCGTAAAATGGAAAATGGAAGGGGTGACGAAAGGATGAAACGGTGGAACGTCGTACTGTTTGGGCTCTTCGTGGTAATGGGGATCAAAACGACACCCTCTGCATTTGCCGCAGG
>JACPAW010000129.1 GCA_016180605.1 Candidatus Omnitrophota bacterium
AAGCAGCAAGCTGGTCTGAAACAAGTTGCCTGGCCAAGCGTTGACCAACTGTTTGGTTAGGACAGGTAATCAGCACCAATAAGACTCTTGTTCTTGCCATAAAACGTTCACATTTCCAATGTTTTCTTGATATCCTTCAGGAGCAGGTAGAGGTGAAATTCGTCAATCGGGGAAGGTGTGAAACCAAACTTCTGATAGAAAGATCTTGCCGCTTCGTTCTTGGCATGAACGAGTACTGCCCTTCCACCAATAATATCCGCTGCCTGAACGATGCGTAACAATGCGTCTTTGAGGAGCGTTTTCCCAAAACCCGTGCCTTGCTGGGTTCGGTCAACGGCAAGACGAGCGAGAACAATTATTGGGATGGGATGGCGCGCTAGACCCTTTCCAATTCGGGATGGAACGCTTTCCCTCTCCACAGCTCCTGGAGTCACCGTATAGTAACCAATCACGCCTGTTTCTCTTAGTACCACGTAGGTTCTTGAAGAACTGTTTTGGTTATTAACGCAAGCAAAGCGTTTTAGATAGACATTCAGCGCTTCCGTGCCGCAGTCGAAGTAATCTGTGATATGAGTTTGGTCCAACAGGACCGGTGGCTTAAGGGGTTGCAATGCTTATTCCTTAAACTTATTAGGCCCGCTAAAGAGTTGTTTGAGTTTGGGGATTTCACGGGCCGGTTCATCCAGTACCGCACAAAAAGTTTTCCACTGTTTTTCTGCAATTGAGAAATGGACTTTGTCGGCCACTACCTCATCTGCTTCCTTCAAAGCACTCGTTAGCACAAAAGCGGATAGCTTCATGTTGCGGATTTTTGCCGCATAATTAAGAAAGTTTTTTTGCTCTGCCTCGATACGCAAGTCTATTCGATCATCTTTTTGGGTCGTTGTCGCCATGAACCCCTCCCTCTTGATCCAAAGGAACTATACCATACAGTACACACAATGTACATACTAAATTAACGACGCAGGACGATGGCGTAATCTTTGCCTTCTTGGCGTACGATCACATGCCCTTCCCTGGCGAGCCAGCCCAAGCTCATGAGGGTTAATTCCTTGGATCGATCAATGCCGGAAATCAACTGGCTGAAGCGGACTTCCCCGTGCCCATCGAGATAATGCCAGATTTCACCCGCTACAATTCCGATTTCTGTAATCATCGCGCCTCCCCAGGGGTTACTCCGATAAGGTTGCAATATGGACTTCCTGATAGCCGATATCTCGGCAAAGGTCCCATAACTCAATGAGTTTATCCACATACGCATGCCGATCTGCCCGGATAAGCACCGGGCGCTTGCCACCTGCCTGCTTGAGCTGTTCTCGCAGCGCCTTAAGAGTAATCAGCTCTTCCTCCCAATAAATAAGATGATCTTTCGTTAAGGTGATGACCAAATTGGAAGCGGTCATGCGTTGGCTGGTCGTGGCCTTAGGAAGCGCAATTCGAATTCCCGGATGTAGAATGAAGCTAGAGGTAAGCATGAAATAAATCAGCTGTTGAAACACCACATCGATCATCGGGGCAATATCGACGGGAACCGATTCGTTCCACCTGCGCTTTAGTCGCATCGTAAAATAAGGCTCAAGGTACAAGGCTCAAGGTACAAGGTGCAAGGTACAGGGGACAAGGTACAAGGTACAGGGTACAAGGTTCATGATTTCAGATGCCGCCAACCGGAGATCAGCCCTGCTGCTTTCTCCATTTGAAACTGCACCTCATTGATGCGGCCTGCAAAGTAGTTGTAGGCTAAAATCGTAGGAATCGCAACCGTCAACCCCGCTACCGTCGTGATGAGTGCCTCCCAAACCCCTCCTGCAAGATCACCAGGATTGACGGGGCTGCCTCCGGAAGCTTTCGTTTGAATGATCTGAAAGGCACGCACCAATCCGGTTACCGTCCCCAACAATCCCAGTAACGTGGAAACCTGGGCTAATGTCGAAAGCCAACGCATATGCCGCTCCACCGCCGGAAGCTCCTCATGCGCTGTCTGCTCCATCGACTCATCGATTTCCTTGGCGGTCGATTCCCGCAGCGATAACCCCACGCGTACAATACGTCCTAACGGTCCTGGCCAGGATAAAGCCAGCTGTTCCGCCTGCTGCCACTGGCGGGCTTCGATGGCTTTTCGCATCTGATTAAAAAATTGCTCCGCATCGTGTCCCATGTGCAGGAAGAGGAAAAACAGCAGCCGTTCTGCCATCAGAGTCAGCGAAAAGATCGAGCACATGACAATCGGCACCATGACCGGCCCGCCACGGTAAATCAAATCGAATTTCAAGTAGACGGCAACGGCCACGACTGCCGTTACCACGATGAAAACTGCCGTTTGGACCATGCGATTCATCCCCACACCTGCTGGTTGGCCGTAGGCCGTCCCGCCATTGGCGGGACGCTTCGCCTACGGAAGTTGGTTGCATGAGAATGGCGAAGCCCAGCAGGCGTGGGGATCATGCGATGATTGTACCTCCAGAAGACCCCAGCGTAAATACCGCTCTAGGGATTGGCTTTTAGATATTCCGCTAAGCGCTCGCGGATGAATTCCGCCTCAGGAATCGTTTCATGCGCCAGCCGTTCGTAAATCTCAACGGATTCAGCCACGCGGTTTTGCCGCTCCAACAGCTTTGCCATGGCAAGCTGTCCTCGCGTGTCCCAGGGAACCTGGTCAATACGGCCATACCAGCTTAAAGCAAGCTCTATATCCTCTGCTTCTTCATAGCAGGAAGCAATCCGATAAGCGCACTCGCCGCGTTGTGCCGGCCAAAGCTCACTGGCATCCCCATAAGCCTTAATGGCCTGAGCACACTGATTGGCTCTTCGCGCCCTCCATCTCGATGAGCAAAAGCTTAGCCTCGAAGCCTTCCTCTGTATGAATGGCCCAAAGGGTCGCATCGCGGCAAAACTGGCTCGCCAAGAGCTCGTTTCCCTCCCCCAGAGTCAAGAGCGCTTCATAGTAAGCCACCCGGCCGGACATCATTTGAGAAGGTTTTTCTGCATATATTTTCCTAATGATCTCTTTTGCCAACATATCCTTTCTTTGCGCTAGGTATGCGGCCACCAAGCCTATTTGCGCATCTTCTTTCAGCCGCCCTTGAGCGGTAGACTCCAAACGTTGAAGGATCGCGATGGCCCCGTTTGCATCATTCATATCCAACCGCAGACGGGCCACCCTATAGGCGGCAGCAACTGCAGCGGCAGATTCTTCATCCAGCCACATGGCTTCTTCATAAAGATCCTCCGCCGCTTGAAAATTTCCAAGGAAAACCTGGATTTCCGCCAAGCCGCTCAGGGCTTCCTGCTTTACTGCAAGCTCATCGGTCTTGGCTGCCAGTTGAAGAACCGTACGCGCCTCCGCCACGTTGGTCTGATCCAAGGCCAAGCGCCCTAAACTCACCAATACCTTGGCACGCCTGCGGCCTTCGGGGTGCTGCCGCAACAGAGCATGCAACGATTGTTTCGCCAGATCCCATCGGCGCTCAAGACGATAACGCTCACTGACGATTAAACCGCTTTCGAGAGCCAACGGATGTCCAGGAAACTCCGAGCTCATCTGTTTCAGGCGCCAGATACCCTCCCGCTCTTTTCCAAGCTGCAGTAGGCACCGGCCTTGGATGAACAATGCTTCCGCCCGCCGTTCCTTAAGACGCAGCGAAAAATACCGGTCAAATGCTTCGACACTCTCCTGGCACCGGTTGAGTTCCGCCGCGGACCAGCCGACACCGAATTGTGCGACCGCCTCCCAAGGGGAATCCGTCGACTCTAAAGCGGCCCGGTAATGGGTCAATGCCTGCGCAAAGTCCTTTAATCCGCTGAAGCTCTCGCCAAGATAGCAAAAGGCCTGGGCACGCAGATTAGCTTGTTGCAATGATCCCATCAGAGGCTCCAAAAAAGATGCCGCTTCCTGGAACTTCCGTAAGCGAAGCAGGCAGAGCCCTTCCAACACCTGCGCTTCTTGTCCCAGCGGTGTTGCCTTCCGATCGGTGCTGACTTTTCGGAAATGCTCCTGAGCTTTTTCGAATTCCTGCTCTTGGATGCACACGAGTCCCAATCCCATGCGCGCCTGCGAAGTCCATTGGGAATTAGCACTTTTCTCAAGAAGCCGGCGGTAGGCACGAGCAGCCCGTGCGGTTTCCTGCGACCGTCGACTAATCTCCCCATCCCAAAACACGGCTTCGGACCAGAGAGCATCCGTCTGCGGCAAGCGTTCCATGAGGAGGCGAATCTTTGCCAATGCCTGCTGCTTTTCTCCGATCCGATCCAAGCTTAAGATGCGCCATAAAGCCACCCGTGTTGCTCCAGGAGCATCGGGATAACGGGACAAAAACGCTTCAGAAAGTCGATTGGTTTCGCTGAAATCCTCCTGAAGAAAAACTCTTTGGATGGCTAAATAATCCGCCGTGCTTTCCTCAGTAGAGATAGCTTCCGAAGCAGAGGCAACTTCCGGCGTATTTAAAATGACTGCGCCAATAAAAAAGAGGACAATCAATGTACGCATTCACGATTGGCGGGCCATCGCGGCTAAAATCTCCCGTGGCCCTTCCAGTAATGGTTTGAGAAACCTACCGGTCCAAGATTGCAGATTTACCGCCACTGCTTCCGGACTTCCTTGGGCAACCACTCGCCCGCCATGATCTCCGCCTTCAGGGCCTAAGTCAATAATGAAGTCTGCCGTTTTTACCACTTCCAGATTATGCTCGATCACGACGACAGTGTTTCCTTGATCGACAAGCTGGTGCAAAACCCTCAGAAGCTTATCCACATCCGCAAAATGCAATCCCGTTGTCGGTTCATCCAAAAGATACAGCGTGCGGCCTGTCGCGCGCTTGGAGAGTTCCTTGGCTAATTTGATGCGCTGTGCTTCCCCGCCCGAAAGGGTTGTGGCGGACTGCCCGAGCTCCAAGTAATCCAAACCCACCGCCTGGACGGTTGAGAGCTTCTGGGCAATGGAAGGAATGGCGCGGAAAAGCTCCAGCGCCTCTTCGACGGTCATCGCCAGAATATCCGCAATCGACTTGCCTTTGTAATTGACCTGCAGGGTCTGCTCGTTGAACCGCTTTCCCTTGCATACTTCGCAGCGGACGTACACATCCGGCAGGAAGTGCATTTCGATGCGGCGAATGCCATCGCCCTGGCAGGCTTCGCAACGTCCTCCTTTTACATTAAAGCTGAATCTACCCGGTGCAAAACCGCGCATCTTGGCATTTGCCGTTTGGCTAAAAAGCTGCCGAATCGGATCGAAGACTCCCGTGTAAGTGGCAGGATTCGAGCGCGGCGTTCTGCCGATCGGCGATTGGTCGATGACGATCACTTTATCCAAGTGCTCCATCCCCAGGATGCGCTCATGTTTGCCAGGGTGTTCCTTGCTGCCGTAGAATCTCCGGGCAAGGGCCCGAAAGAGAATCTCATCGACCAGTGTCGACTTACCGGACCCGGAAACGCCGGTTACACAGACAAAACAGCCAAGTGGAATACGCACGTTGATCGAACGCAGGTTATGCTCTGAGGCTCCTTGGATCAACAGTGCCGCACGCGCCTTCGATGGCCGCCGCTTCAAAGGAAGAGGGATGCGCCGCTTGCCCGTCAAGAACTGTGCGGTCAGGCTGCGCTCGGATTTCAAAATTTCATCCAGCGTTCCGCTGGCAATGACTTCTCCTCCGTGTTTGCCGGCTCCTAACCCTAAATCCACGATGTAATCGGCATTTCGGATGGTGGCCTCATCATGCTCGACCACAACCAGGGTATTGCCAAGATCTCGAAGACGGATTAAGGTTTTGAGCAGCTTCTCGTTGTCTCTCGGATGCAAACCAATCGAAGGTTCATCGAGGATGTAAAGAACCCCTACCAACCCGGATCCGACTTGCGTTGCCAAACGGATGCGCTGGGCCTCGCCTCCGGAGAGAGTAGAAGAGGTTCGGCTAAGCGTTAAGTATCCCAGACCTACGTCGATTAGAAATTGAAGCCGTTTTCCTATTTCCTTAATGAGGGGTTCCGCGACAAGTTGTTCATCGGGCTTCCAGGAGAGTTGACCCAGCCAGGCAAGGGCTGCTTCCACAGATTTTGATGTCACAGCCGCGATAGAATGGCTGTCAATCCGGATGGATAGGCTTGCCGGTTTAAGGCGTAAGCCCTGGCAATCCGGGCAAGCCAGCACACTCATGTATCGGCTGATTTCTTGCTTGACGTAATCCGATTCTGTCTGCCGGAAGCGCCGCTCCAAGTTGGGGATGACCCCTTCGAAGGGCTCTCCCCAGACCTCATCCGAGCAACCGGATAAAAGGGCTTGTTGCACCGCACGCGGTAAATTCTTAAAGGGGGTCTCTAAGCTGATTTGGAAGTGGCGTGCGAATTCGCGCAGCAGCCGACTGTAATACATGGCCATGTGCATCCCGCCGCGCTTCCACGGTTCGATCGCCCCTTCCTGAAGCGACTTTGCGGTATCTGGAACAATCAGATCAGGATCAACCTCAAGACGAGTGGAAAGCCCATCGCAAGTAGGACAAGCCCCATAAGGGGAGTTAAAAGAAAAAATTCGGGGGGAGATTTCTTCGAAGCTAAAACCGCAAGTGACACAGGCATAGAGCTCGCTAAACACAAGCTCCTCAGCTCGTCTGCTCGTCTGCTCGTCAGAAGCAGAACTATGGAGTCCCACGGAACAAGCTTGTGGTACCTGTGATGACGCCCCGATGGGGGCGACATCCCGCCCACCTGCTGGTCTTGGCACCACCATGCCGCCCACCCCGCCATGGCGGGGTGGCGCAATGGCGGGACGGCGCTGACGAGAGATATGGACAACAATGATGCCCTTTCCGACTTTCAGCGCCGTTTCCACTGACTCTGTCAGCCGCCCCCGCACCGAAGAATCGATTACCAGGCGATCCACCACTACCTCAATCGTATGCGCTCGCTTCTTATCAAGTTTGATCCGATCATCCAAATCGTAAATGGTACCATCCACCCGGGCACGAACGAATCCTTGGCGTTTTATGTCGCGAAAAACTTCCAAGTATTCGCCCTTGCGCCCGCGCACGATAGGAGCCAAGATCGTCAGGCTGCTTCCAGCAGCCAGTTCCAAGAGCCGTTCAACGATTTCTTGGGAAGTTTGCTTTTGGATCGGCACGTTACATTTAGGACAGAAGGGCTTGCCAACCCGCGCAAACAAAACGCGCAAATAGTCGTAGATTTCCGTTTGGGTGCCAACCGTAGAGCGAGGATTGCTGCCTGCGTTTCGCTGCTCAATGGCAATCGCCGGCGAAAGGCCCTCGATGGATTCCACCTCGGGCTTTTCCAGCCGATCCAAAAACTGCCTCGCATAGGCAGAAAGGCTCTCGACGTAGCGGCGCTGCCCCTCGGCATAGAGTGTGTCGAAAGCCAAGGAGGATTTACCGGAACCGGAAAGCCCTGTTAGGACGATGAGGCGGTTGCGGGGCAGCGTCAAGTTTACGTGTTTGAGGTTATGCTCGCTGGCCCCTCGGATAATGATGGAATCGTTGGAGGAAACAATCATTAGGGTTAATAAGCACACAGCCACCAGCATACAGCACACAGAAGGTGGCCTACTCTTCTGAGTGCTGTGTGCTGTATGCTGTTTGCTTGTTTTTTACGAACCAGGGGTTCAATCCTTTGGATTGAACCCCTGGCCTTGTAACTTAAATGCCACGCGCTATCGACTGCGACGGCTTCGTCGTCGCTGACCACCACGAGCCATCTTGGCTCGGGAAATGTCACCTTGCTTGTCAACGAAATACAGGTATCCTGGCTGTTTCTTGATTCCCACCTTTGCTACCTTTTCGGCCACGGAACCTCACCCCCTCTCCCAAGCTGTCGGGCCCCTTTAGGCGTTGCAACACCGGTCGTTGCAACGAAAAATAGGCTTAAGTCCCAATCGATATTTTCCCAAAGATCCTATCTAATGTAGCAATCGCGGAACGGATTGCAAGTTCGCTCGTCTTTGGATTGCGGCTAGGCTGACTCTCGATTGTGGCGCGAATCCGCCCGCAATCTCCTTCGACATCGATTTCATGAGTGTTCCTCTTTATGGTAGGGTCTGCGACCACTCGAATATGGGCTTTCGCAATGCCCTGGCTACCGCTGGCCAAAGCCAATACCGCAGCAACATTGGTGTTCTGAGGAAAAGCTTTGACGACTTGCTTTGGGGAACCTTCAAAGAGGACCTTTGGTCCTTTGAGGTTAGAAAGAGTCAGGTGCCGGCGCTTGAGAAACGGAGCCCCCAGCAACGCTTGCGGCGGCTTGCGGGTTGTCAAAACGATACGCCGCAGTTTTCCGATTCCCATGGCTTTGACGCCATCTAATCCGGCCAGAGCGCCGCTTGGAAGATAAACCCTGCCACGAGTGCTTTTAAGCAGAGAGCGCCATTTCGTGTTCAAAAGGAGCCCTCCGACACTCATCACCAGGATCTCTCGGTTGGCGCGAAGGGCTTGCGGTAATAAAGCGGCGGCTGCTTGTGCGGATGCGGCTTCAAGGATAAGTTGGCAGTTTTCGATAAGCTCAGAACAGCAGATAACGCGAGGGTGCGGCAGAAGTCGCCGTGCGAGGCTTTGGGCTTTGTCCTCATCCACGTCATAAACGGCAATGATGCGTCCTGCGTTGCGATAATAACGCTGCGTTGCCAAAGCCAGTTGCGTGCCAATCGTGCCACAACCGACTAAACCTACCGATCGCATAAGAATGACGAAGGGAAAGAAAACACGCTAAATCCGAGTGCGATGACGCCCGTTAGATGCCAAGTGCAAACGGGATCGCTTAACTTGGGCATTGGTTTTAACACGCGCTGTCTCTAGCGTTTGGCGGGCGGGCGGAATCCGGCCTGGCAAACTCAAGCGGCAGCGCTCGCGCGTGATACGCTGAACTTGATTGTTCCCATCAAGCATCACGACGATGGGGCGAAAACGGCTTAAGCGGGATTCCTCTATCTGAGCGTAGGAGAGAATGATGACCTTATCTCCCTCATTGATGAGCCTGGCCGCCGCTCCATTGATGCAGACGGTCCCGGAGCCTGCCGCTCCCTCGATGCAATAGGTAATCAGGCGTGCGCCGTTGTCCACATCCACCACATGGACTTGCTCATACGGCAATAAATTCGCTAAGCGCATGAGTTGGGCATCGAGTGTCAGGCTGCCCGTGTAATGGATGTTCGCTTCCGTCACGCGCGCGCCGTGCAATTTGGATTTACAGATGCTCCGATACATCCTGCTGAACCTCCTACCGACGGTGTATTATGGCACGTCGACGAGAAGATTGTCAATCAGGCGTGTTTTGCCAACCCACACGGCAACAAGGATCGCCACTCGGCCGTGCAGCTTCCAAACGGGCTCCAGCGTCTTGGCATCCACCAATGCCACATAATCGATGCGCAGATCCGCATTTTCCAGAAGCATGCGCCGAACGCTGTCCGTCAATACCGCCGCGTTGCGCTCGCCCATCCGGATCCGCTCTAAAGCAGTGCGGAGTGCCGTATAAATAGACGCTGCCTGTTGCCGCTGATTGCTTTTAAGATAAACATTGCGAGAGCTCATCGCAAGTCCATCCGCTTCGCGGATGGTCGGCAATATGGAAACTTTGATCGGCCATCGCATATCCTGAACAAGCCGCTGGATCACGAGGGCCTGCTGATAATCCTTTTGCCCGAAATAAGCGCGTGTGGGCTGCGTGCATTGGAAAAGCAGACTGACTACCGTGGTCACGCCGCGAAAATGCCCTGGCCTGGAAAGGCCTTCCCATCGTTTGCTCAAAGCCGTCACTTCCACAACGGTCTGAAATCCTTTGGGATAAAGCTGTTGGGCATGCGGGGCAAAAATAAAATCCACTCCCAACTCTTTGGCAATTCGGCAATCCTTGCGGAAGGGTCGCGGATAACGGGAAAAATCCTCGCTGGGACCGAACTGGAGCGGATTCACGAATACGGTCAGGATCGTCAAGTCATTCTGTCGAACCGAAGCCTGAATCAGAGATCGGTGCCCCTCATGAAGTGCCCCCATCGTAGGAACCACACCGATGGTTTTTCCCTGATGGGTCAGTTTCCGGGAAACAGAAATCATTCGATCAGGGGGGCGAATCACTTTCATAAGCGGGATAACAGCGATGCGACCGTTTCTTTCATGAGAGGGTGTACCACCGAGGGTGCCAGCTGTGCCAAGGGTTGTAGCACGAAGAAGCGCTCATGCAATCGCGGATGCGGTACTTCAAGGTTGGGCTCATGAATAATGCGATCTTCATACAAAAGAATGTCCAAATCGATCGGCCGAGGCCCCCAGCGCTGTTTGGACGGTAGACGGCCGAGGGCGCGCTCGATTCCTTGAAGGTATCCTAGCAGATCCAAAGGTTGCAGCGTGACTTCTGTTTGTATCACCGTGTTGAGGTAAGGACCTTGAGGCGGGCCAGGGCCCGCCTTTTTGGTTATCTCATCACTGGAATCCTGATGGGGTGTGATTTCAGGGGGCGGGCCAGGCAGTGGGTCGGTTTCGATGATGGGAGCAATGGCCACGACTTGCACTTGCGGGTGGGATGCTATTTTTCCAATAGCCCGCGAGATCAAATCCAGGCGATCTCCTTCGTTCGATCCAATTCCGATAAATGCGCAACTCATGGAAAATGAAGAGTTGATAATCTCCGCAGGCGGGTGGCGCCGCTGGGGGTCCCCACGCCAGCGCGCAGCCTACCGGTCGCCCCGCATGCTTTGCGCGGGGCGGCCGCTGTACAGCGGCCCGGTAGGCGAGCACTGGTGTGGGGAACAGCGGCGACAGGACCCGCCTCGGGTTTAGTAACAGATCCCTGAGTCACAATCTAAAGAACTTTGGTAATTCGATCCACGGCTTCCTGGATGCGCTCTGTCGCAAGGGTCAAGGAAAGGCGAACGAAGCCTTCGCCGGAGGGCCCGAAACCTACCCCTGGGGTGAGGATGACATGCGCTTTTTCAAGCAGCCGGGCTGCAAATACCATCGAAGATTCCTTTGTAGGCACACGGGCCCAAATGTAAAAACTGGCAGACGGCTTGGGAAGCTTCCATCCGGCTTTCCCTAACCCTTCTACCAATAAGTCCCTGCGCTTCTGATAAGTCGCCAATACTTCTTCAAGGCCACTCGGATCAGACTCCAAAGCTTCAATGGCAGCCAACTGGATGGGTTGGAAAATCCCGGAATCCAGGTTGGTCTTCAGCTGGCGCAGCGCGGCAATCCACTTGGCATTGCCGCAAACCCAACCCACCCTCCAGCCGGTCATTTGATAAGTTTTCGACAGGCTATGAAACTCAACCCCGACGTCCTTAGACCCGGGAAGCTCCAAGAAACTCATAGGCCTCGCTCCATCAAAGGCAATCTCTGAATAAGCAGCATCATGGGCAACGATCCAACCATAAGTCTCTGCCAAATCGATCGCCTCTTGGAATTGCCCGGCACTGGCAACGGCTGCTGTCGGATTGTTGGGGTAATTCAAGAAAAGCAGCCTCGCACGACGGGCTGTTTTCTGGCTAATGGCTCCCAAATCCGGAAAGAAACCATTTTCTTCCAACAGAGGCAGCGAAACCCCTTCTGCTCCTGCCAGAATGGTTCCACTTCGGTAAGGCGGATAACAAGGATCGGGTATCAACACCGCATCCGAAGGGTTGACAACCGCAAGAGGAAAATGGGCAATGCCCTCTTTGGAACCAAGAAGGGGAAGTACTTCCGTTTGCGGATCCAGCTCCACATGAAAACGCTTGGAATACCAGCGGGCGATAGCGAAGCGAAGTAACGGCAAGCCTTCGGTAAAGCTGTAGCGGTGGTTCGCGGGATCCTCGGCTGTCTTTTGGAGCTTCTGGATAATGGGTTGCGGCGTGGGAAGATCCGGGTCCCCCACCCCAAGGTCAATGACATCCGTCCCTTGCTCTACGAGCTTCCGTTTGGCGCGGTCTATTTCGACAAAAAGATAGGGCGGCAGCTGTTTGAGTCGATCCGCTTTGTCGAAAATGTTTTCAGGCATTGCTATCTACAATTCCCGCCTTTAGGACATGCGACATATCGTATAGCCCGGGGGCTTGGCCAACCACGAACCGAGCCGCCAAGAGCGCTCCTTCAGCGAAGACTTCCCGGCTGTGCGCTCGGTGTGTCAACTCCAACCGTTCCGATGGCCCGGCCAAAAGAACCGTATGGTCGCCTACGATATCACCGGCGCGTTGCGCATGAATCGGAATACTCACCACTGGTTGTTTCCTGGCGGCGGCTAAATGCTCCGCAAGCCGTTTTGCCGTTCCACTGGGAGAATCTTTTTTCTGCCGGTGATGTGCCTCAAGGACTTCCACATCAAACAGAAGACCCAGCCGCTCTGCCGCCAACTGTGCCAACTCAAAAAGCAGGTTCATTCCCAAGCTCATGTTGGGGCTTACCACCAGTGCGGTGTGTTTTGAGATCAAGCGAAGCGTTTCCTGCTGCGCTTGCGAAAAACCAGTCGTTCCGATAACCATTGCCTTGCGGAATTTCTGGGCCAATTGAGCGTGTTCTATAGAAGCCTCGGGTGTTGAAAATTCAATAACGGCATCGGCTGCCTCAAAAGCAGCTCTGGTATTATCCGTTACCTTAATATTCGGTTTTATATATTCGCACCCGATCTGGGCATGTCCAGGCACCTCTAAAGCAGCAGTCAAGGTGAACCGCTCAGGCTGACGAAGCGCGCACCGGGCAATTGCCTGCCCCATCCTTCCGCAACAACCCGCAATCGCTAATCGGATAATCATCGCATCCTCATCTCTGGCGCGACCCGCTGCCGTTGGACTTTTCGATGGAGGAATAGGCAATTACTTTTTCTGTGTGCTGTGTGCTGCATGTTGTTTGCTATGCTTCTTTGTTGCTAATTTCGTTAACCCGTACGCCACGAGTGCCTGCCGCAACCGCTGCAAACTCGCCTCTGAGAGGTCACACAGCGGCAGCCTTACGCCTGGTTTAATCATTCCCAATAAGCCCATCGCCGTTTTTACCGGGATAGGATTGGTTTCCACGAACATCGCTTTCGTTAAGGGAAGCAATTTCTGGTGCCAAAGGATCGCATCCTCATGCTTTCCCGCCTGGAATGCATGAATCATCGCAATCACATCGCGCGGAACGATATTCGCCACAACAGAAATGACTCCTGTCCCGCCGATTGAAAGCACCGGCAGAGTCAGCGCATCGTCACCGCTTAATAGGATGAGTTTCCTCTGAGTCAGCTGCAAGATCCGGCTCATTTGCTCCAGATTGCCGCTGGATTCTTTCACCGCAACGATGTGGGCAACTCCGGCAAGCCTGGCGAAGGTTTCCGGCTCGATATTCACGGCGGTGCGGGATGCAATATTATATAAGACCAGCGGTAAATCTACCGATTCGGCGACTGCTTTGAAATGCTGGTACAAGCCTTCTTGTGTGGGTCGGTTATAGTAAGGTGATATGAGAAGCGCGCCGTCTGCCCCTGTTTGCTTGGCATGGCGTGTGAGCCGAATCGCTTCACGCGTATTATTCGATCCGGTCCCCGCAATAACGGCAATGCGGCCACGGGAAGCCTGAACCACAACGTCTACCACGCGGTCGTGTTCTTCAAAAGAAAGCGTTGCCGACTCCCCCGTTGTCCCGCAGGGAACAATGGCACTGGTCCCTGCCTCGATGTGCCACTCGACCAGCCGCTTCAAGGCGCTTTCATCCACAGAGCCATCCCGGAAAGGGGTCACCAGTGCCACCATGCATCCTTGCAACGTTAATGCCATCCGCTCCTCATTTGTTAGACCAAAAGATAAAACCCTCGAAGACGCTTTTTGCTTGCCCTTGCAAAATGACGTGGCTCAGTTGAGGTTTATCCCAACTGCCGGAAACCCTGAAAGAAACGGTGAGGATATCCCCGCTTTTTGCCAAGACTTTAATCTTTCGAGGCGTAGAAGAGACCACCCGGGGGTTGTATTTTTTTGCCCCTTGCCAGAGCGCATGGAGAATCGCCGAAGCGGTAATTCCCGTGCCGCAAGCAAGCGTTTCGGCCTCAACCCCGCGTTCGTAAGTCCGTACGCGAAGTTTTCCTGAATCAGGAGCATCCGAAATGAAATTAACGTTCGTCCCTTGCGGTGCAAAATGGGGATGTCGGCGCAAGGAGCGCCCAAGAGACTCCACATCCAGTTTCTGCAAATCCTCAACAGGAACGACCAAGTGCGGGACTCCGGTATTGATGAACCCTGCCTGGAATTTTCGTCCTTCTGCGGAAAGCTCAAGTGCCAATTGAAGCCCTGTAGGATCCGTCATCCTCATGGCCACTTCTTGCCCCTCTACCACTGCCTGTATCAGCCCTGCTTTTGTCTCTATGACAAAAGAACTTCCATTGACCCCCGCCCCCTGCGACCGAGCCGGTAATATCATTGCTGGCGAGGGAGTGCCGCGAAACGCTGGTTTCGCGGCCCCCCCGCCCCC
>JACPAW010000130.1 GCA_016180605.1 Candidatus Omnitrophota bacterium
TGCTGCCCGCCCCGGCTCTGGTGATAGGCGGGCCGGGGATTGCTGTCTGCTGCACCTGGTACGAGGCGAGGGTGCGCTGCAATCCCTCCTTGAGATTAACCGTCGACTTCCATGCGAATTTGCTGCGCAGCTTGGACAGATCCGGGCAGCGCCGTTTAGGCACATCCGCCACATAGTCGCGATCGACACTCAGGCGGTACTCAATCTCAAGCCACGGCGGGCCACCGGCTGTCTCTCGCGCACACTCAGCTACCTGGCGCATACTCAGTTCTTCTGCATCGTTACCCACGTTGAATGCCTCTCCGTTGGCATCCGAAAGTAGAATCAACCACATGGCACGGATGGCATCACGCACGTAGCAAAAAGCCCGCGTGGGCGTGCCATCGCTGAACAACACAATCGGCTTTTTATCCAGCATCGCACTGACCAAATCCGGAATGATGCGCCCACACTGACCAAATCCGGAATGATGCGCCCATCATCCAGACGCTGGCCCGGGCCATAGACATTAAACGGGCGCACGATCTTAACGGGAACGCCATGCTGACGGAAGTAAACCCAGCACCAGGTCTCCCCCATGCGCTTGGACTCATCGTAACAAGCTCGCGGCCCAATGCAGGAGACGTTTCCGCGATACGTTTCCGGAGTCGGCACCCACTCTGCGGTAGGATCCCCGTAGATCTCGCTGCTGCTTAAATAAAGCATGCTTCGGCTTCGCCTCTGCCTGGCAACATCCAATAAATGGCGCGTGCCGTTGGCGTTTACCTCCATCGTCTCGATGGGCAAACGGCGGTACACAATCGGTGAGGCAATGCTGGCCCCATGGATGATCCACGTGATGGACTCATTGAGTGCTAGCGGCTGCGACACATCATAACGAACGAGCCGAAAATCCGAACGCTTCGTCAAGTGCGCTAAGCGCTGTGGA
The DNA here is from genome assembly GCA_016180605.1 of Candidatus Omnitrophota bacterium. Taxonomy (GTDB): domain Bacteria; phylum Omnitrophota; class Gorgyraeia; order Aquiviventales; family Aquiviventaceae; genus JACPAW01. The sequence goes on from JACPAW010000130.1 coordinate 929, forward strand.
AGACCGCTGGCCAAGTTATCCAAGCACACCATGCGGCAAGGCGAAAGCCCTGAAGTGTCGTTCCAGTGTGCGACCGTATCTAAAAAATAGCTGCACAAAAATCCGCCCCCGCCGGTTACCAGCAGCGTTGTCCCGGAAAGAACCCGCAGGGGTGTAGCTAGCTCCTGAACAATGGATGCGACGTCCTCTTGGATAATGGCGTTATACCGCGACATGGGAGTCCACCGTTCGCTTGAGACCCTCTTCTACCCCAACAGCAGCCTGCCATCCTAAAATTTCCCTAGCAACCCTCGTATCGGCAACCGCGTGCCAAATCTCATTCGGTCGGTAAGGAATATCGCCAAAGGCAATATCCATATCCCCAGACCACAAGTTTCTGAAACAACCAATCATGTCTCGCACAGAAGTACCCTGACCGGTTCCTAAATTGAACATCTGGCCTTGTGCTTGCGAACACCCAGCTGTCTGCAAAATGCCCTCAACGACATCGTCAATGTAGATGAAATCTCGAACCTGTTCTGCCTTGGTCGCCCGGAAAGTTTCATGGCGCAGTGCCGCCGTAATGAGCGAGGGAATCAAGCGCCCTGCCGCCTCCCCTGGCCCATAAACCAAAAACGGCCGCACCCCGACAACCGGCAACCCTCGTTCTCGTCCATACAACTGAGCCATCAGCCAACCGGTTGACTTGGCAGCCGCATAAGCATTCGCAGGAATCAAGGGTGCCGACTCAGAAATAGGCGTTGTCCGATCTGCGTATTCAAACCAGCTACCCGTATAGAGGAAAATTGAGGGCTTAACCTTAAGACAAGCTTCCAGTAAATGAACCGTCCCTACCGCATTGACTCTGAAGACTTCTTCTGCCAACGCATCCCAAGCAGTCGCTCCGGATGCTCCTAAATGAAAGACTGCCTCCGGCTGAGCCTGATGAACCGCCTCTGAAACCTGCTTATCATCACGCAAATCGCCGTAGAAAAATTTAAGTTGAGGGCGCAAATCCGCAATGCGATCCATAAGGGAACTTGGTCTTACAAAAACCCCCACCTGGGCGCCTTCCTGGATGAGCCTTCGAATAAGGTGCGAGCCGATGAATCCATTCGCCCCTGTCACCAAGACCCGCTTATTAGACCAGCTCATTGGAAATGGGACCGCAAGTTATGCGCAGCTCAGGGGCGAGGGTCACGGGGTGAGGGAAAACCACTCTTCCCACGCCCCCTGTCTCCCGCCCCTTGCCCCTTGCATTTAAAACCCACGGTAGAGGAACGTCGAATCGTAAGACGAGAATAAAACGATTGCGACAATCGCCATCGCCAGCAGTATTCCGATACCAATATCCTTGAGAATCGTCATCATTAGTGGTCAGTGACCAGTGACTAGTGACTAGTAAAAAAACTAATGATTTGGGTTGCCATAGGATGCCTCTGTTTTTGTTTCTTCATTAGCCTTTGTCCTTCACTAGTCACTGGTCACCAGTCACTAGTCACTGTTTTATGAGGATTGCCCAGAGACTACGGGCTTTCGGAAGCTGCACGGCAAAAAGAAGCCAGCCCATCGTTACGGTTGCAAACGTCAACGCAGGTGCCGCAATACGGCCCACCGCTTCTACAAGACGGCCTCGCAACCCGATGGAACGAAGCGATATCCCGGATGCTTTATAGAGCGCATAAAGAGAAAGTAAGATTCCGTGATAGAGCCCCCACAGCGCAAAGTTGAGGAATGGCCCGTGCCATAATCCGCAGACGGCGAAGGTCACCAGGTAACCGATGACCACTGCCAGTATCGTTGGAAACCGCAGGGGTGCTAAGGCCAAGCGTCTGCTTACCGGCAAGAATAAATAATCCGCCAGCCAACTCGATAAGCTCATATGCCAGCGGCTCCAAAATTCCCGAATGTTGCGACTTAAGTACGGAAGCCGGAAATTTTCAGGAACGCGCAGACCTAGGATTTGAGACATTCCAATCGCCATATCGGAATAGGCGCTAAAATCCAGGTAGATATAGAACGAATAGGCCAACAATCCCTTGATGACCTGCAAAGAGCTTCCAGCCCAGTGAAGCTCTGGCACCACAAGCCCGACCACATCTGCGATCACGACCTTCTTAAACCAGCCCCAGACAATGCGGGTGAACCCGCGGTAAAAACCAACCCATGACCAGCGTGCCCCATCGATTGAGTCTTCAAACGGCTGATAGCGCTTGATGGGCCCTGCCATGCGGCAAGGAAAGTAGAACCCAAAAGCGGCAACGCTGGAAAAGCGCTGTGGTGAAATCTTTCCTTTGCTGCGCTCGGCACAAAAATGAATCAGTTCAAAGGACAAAAACGAAAGACCCAAAGGTACGATCAAGGCACTTGCCGCAGCTTCTGGAGTCAGAATCCCCGGCATGCCCTCCAAACCATGGAACTTGAAATAACCGATCAACCCAATCAACGCGGCTGCATTGAGCCAAATTCCCCAGCGGCCTGAGGCCCAGTACGTCAATAGAACAAGATCCAGCACCAACAATAAGATCCACCGGTCATACCACCAATAGAACAAAACCCCCGAAGCGATCAGCACCCAGCGTCTTAAGAACTTCGGCAGCACGAAAAAAGCGAAAGCCATCGCTACGAATAGGAATAGAAAACGCGTTTCGTTGAAAATCATGAGCCTTCAAGTCCCAATGGCTTAGCGGTATTTTGGTAAAGTACTTTGGCAACTGCGGTGGCACCGGATGCGGTGTAATGCTGGCCATCGAGCAGCCATGAGCTGGGAATTTTCAGGGAAGCCACGAGAACGTAAGGACGAAACTGTGCGTTCAAAAGCGCTTGGTCACGGCTACTCATGGATCTTTTGCCACCGGCATATTCATATTTTTCTTTTTCTCTTGGTTTCCAGAAAGCTATCTTGGCTTGCCAATGCCCTGTCTCTAATACCGGCTGTAGCTCCACGGAAGTACCTGTCAGCTGGCCTGGTTGTTTCTCCAGTAACTTTTGAATCCACTTGCTCTTGTTCAAATACACATATTGCCGCATCGAAGACCCGAACCAAGCACCTTGCAATCGATTGGCGTAGCGATGGAGTTTCCAGAACCCCAACCGGGCATTGAACGCTTGCTCTAAGGCAGGGGGCTGCTCCAAGCCAAATCGCTGCGCATCTTCCACACTCACTGGAATCAAGCGAGGAAGCATGGGGTGCGCTCGACTTCCCAAGTCAAAAACATAAAACACATCCACGGCGTCAATGACCGCTTTGGCCATCAAATAGGCGCTTCCCATTTCGAAGCCGTTCATTCCGAAGTTAAAAACCTGTGTTCTTGGAGAGAGCCTTTGGAATGCAGCCGACACGGTTTCTTGGGGAGTTAAACCATAGCCCCAAATCGAGGAATTTCCGAAAAAAGCGACACGGCTGCGAGCTCCAACCGGATGTTTCCTTAAATAATCAGAAAGGGGGCCGATCAAAAAAAGATCGGAACTTCCAAACCGAACAGGAACTCCTGAATCATAGCGGCGATGCTCTGCTTGGCGCAGCAGCGGTCCAACCCCATAATCCAGAAGAAGGAGTGTCAGAAAGCAAACCGCCAGCCGTCGTGCCACCGACCCAACCGAAAGTTCGGCACTGGAAGAAAACCATTTTTTCCAAAAACCTATGCGTCCCCCATTCTCTTTTTGGATGCGCTCCTCGCATCGTGGCGGAAGCGGATTACCACCATTCGGTGCTTCCGTGGTTTGACTCTCTGCTTCAAGGAGACGACCGGAACTCATCTTTCTGCTTTCTGTCTGATTCTTTCGCCATGGATGAAGATTGGTTCAGGCCCGGGCGTCACAAGTGCTTCGGAAACACAGAGCAGTTCCTGACTTTCCTGCTTTCTGATACAAGACCGAAGACCTTCCCTATTTTCAGAAGGATGCGTAAATCGAAATACCTCGGTCGATAATTGATCCGTTGGCCGAGCACTGCCCAAGTAGGCGATTCGACGCTTTATAAGCCGCCGGTGATGGATTGCCTCCTGCTTCCATCTCTGCGGTTGTCTTTCCAATGCTTGGCGCTCCGCTGCTTCCAAACAAAAGACATAACTGGCAAAATAGACGATTCCCGCTGCGTTGGTGTCCCGGTCAGGATCCATAGCGTATTCCGCCTTCAACGCTTGAGGGTTCAGGCATTTCCAATCATCGGGAATGATTTCCAGTTTTTTGACCTGCTGAGCGCGCCTGAGGTGCTGTGTGGGCTGCTCCTCAAATGGAATCTTATCCATTTGCCCTGCTTCCACTGCAACGGGACGTGTGAGTTGTAGCGAACCCAAAGACGTGGGGCTCGCAAAAAAACTACCAAACCGGATCCAAGGATGCGCTGAATATTTTTCCTGGCCCCACGCATCCGGATTTTCAAACTCCTGTAACTGCTCTGGCGAATCCCAAACGACGCGTCCATCACAAGCCAGAGGCCCGCCAGAGCGCACGCTGACTAAAAAGCGCACCGTATCATCCAAACCAAATGCCCAGAGCCCACGATTCTCAGGAAAAGATTCCTCAATAAACACGATGGTGGCATATACGGTTTCATTCTGCGCGCCACGCAATCTGGAAATCGGTTTGCCCAATTCTTCTGACAGTGCATCCCAATAGATTTGTCCAGCAGTCATCAGCCACCGCGATTCGGAAAGACCCCTGTAGCTGGTGTGCGGTAATCCCACCTTGACCTCATACTTGTGCCACGCCATCTAAGAGACCAGTGACTAGTGACCAGTGATTAGTGAAAGGCAAAAATAAAATTAATTCTTTTTTTCATTTTTCACTGACCACTGACCACTGGTCACTGGCCACTGACTCGAGTTGTCAATTGCTTCTCAATCACCTTGGCCAGTGCCTCGACCGTGCCAAGTTGCCGTAGTTCTTCCATCCTCAGGTCGAGTACCACACCGAACTCTCGCTCCACAAACGCTAAAAGCTCTATCAGCCCCATGGAATCGACACTGCCTTCCGTAAAGACTGGCGTTTGCAGCGTAAGAGGTCCCTGATGAGAAGGGTCTGGTCCACGGAGCTGCTGAATGAATTTCAACAGGCTCTCAGTTGCCATGCCCTGCACCCGTCATAGACTCTGCAATCCTGTATTCGTGTGTCGCATCCCCATTCGTTGGTTCGCGCTGCAGAAAATCTTCCTGCTGTCGGTTCTGTGTCCAGCGGGCAAACGCATTCAAATCCTGTGCTTTTTGCCAATCTTCCCGCGTACGCGCGAAAACCTGGGTGCGCATACTGGCATTCGCATCCCGTTCGAATTCCATCGTCACCGTCTTAAGCAAAAAGGGCCTTAAAATAAATGTCCCGTAGGCAAAACGCTCTGCTAGCTCGCGCTGCGAGGAAGTTAAAGGTGGAATATCTTGTATATGAGACAGCCGATTGAGGTATTCTTCGCGTGTGCTGGAGTCGATCGTAAACCCCTTATGATCGAAACGGCCGGTTCCCGCTGTCAAAACAGGAATCCCAAGACTTGCAGCTTCCACCCCAACGGTACCGCGGACGGTTAAGCAAAAATCCATGATAGAAAAAAGCGAGTAGGTGCTGATATCCTCCTGCGGAGGTACAACCACCACATGAGGTGGAAGCTTTTCGACCAAGCGGCGGATGGCGATGAGTTCCCCAGGCTCTGTGTGAAGGCCTTCTCTGGAATTTTTAACGAGATTTGCGGGATGAATCTTGATCACCCAGTTGACCTGCGGGTTAGCACAAGCTGCAGCGACTGCCTCAACCAGCCACGATTCATAGCTTTCAAAAAGATCGGTACCCCAGAAAAATGTCCCATCCCAGAGGATGTGCGGGAAGATCACCGCTGTTTTTTTGTTGGGATCCAGTTTAAGCCTGCGCTTTAGTTCCTCCGGCTCGAATAGGCGTTTATTGAACTGGGTACCCACCTCGCTGCACCATTCTCCGCTGGCATACGTTCCGGCCCATTCGTTGAGTAATTCCTGGCGAAACGATTCCGTCCAGGGCATCTTAAGAATAGCCTGCCATGAATCTGCAGAAAGGGATGCCGGATGTTCATCCTGATTTCCAAGATGATAGCGTTTCAGAAGCAAGGCATTGCTTTTGTGCGCGGCATACCAGGCAAGCGTATCCACCCCCGTGCGAATGCAGCGATCGAACAATTCGCCATGCGGGGTATAGCCACGATCCACAAAAATTGCCAAATCCGGTCGCACCCGATTCAGAATGCCTTCGGCAGCCGCCGCATGAGCAATACCGATTGCCAAAGCTGAAGTGATTCGTTTGCGCATATCGGCACTCTGAAAATCAATGGCTCCAACCCGCAACTGCCGCAAAAGGCTTGAGGCGGCAAAGCGTCCCACACGCGTCCCCTGCCACTCAAAAGCCAGAAGATCCTCGAAGCCATGGACTTGGCGCATGGCTCTCTTCGCCTCCTTCGTGCGTACGGGAGGAATAACATCATCCCAGCAAAGAATTCGTCGCACGCCGGCAAGCTTATAGTAGTGAAACAGCCAGGGATCATCGCGATTCAGGGCAACGCTCTCAAACCCTGCCAACTCAAGAGCCTTGATCAACCCCAGCTCTACCCTCACCCCTGCCTCAAATCCAAGTCCTGCAATGAGGGCAACCCGGCGATTGGAAGATTTTTCGCTCAAGGAAATCCCCAACGCTGCACCGTAACTCCTGGAAAACTGAGAAAACTCTGCTCGCCGTTGCGCATTCTTTCTTCTTTGATCCGGATGACTTAACAAGGTTGCTTGATTCCTTATCCTGCGCATGAAAGAAAGCAATCCGATGCGACGCAGAAATGATCGAAAAATTTCGCGCATCCAGCTCACTTCTCACTTTGCGATGGAACCAAACCATCGAGGGAAATCAAGTGAATGCGCCTCTTGGAAGCTGCCTCCAGATAGCGCGCAATCATTCCTCCCCTTAGACTCTTGTAATAACGCTCCAAGGATTCCGGGGTAAAATCCCGAACCCGGTAATAACGACCATCCGGTGGCTTCCACTGGCTGACCCGATTCAAATCCTTTCCATCGCGAAGAAGACTCAGGGCCTGGCCAAGAACGTCCGCGCTTTTTTCGATGACCTGGCAGCCAATAGTATGCACGGTATCTTCTGGGATAAACTCCGGCCGGACGTGGGCGATGATGTCTCCTGTATCGATTCCCGCATCCAGGTGCAAGAGGGTTGAACCGACATACTCCAGCTCATTGTTGACGAACGGCCAAAAATTCGTGCCGCTTCCCCGATAATAAGGAGAAAGCCCCAAATGCAAATTGATTGTCTTTCCTGCAGGCAACTTGCTCAAAAGCAGCGGCTTGATCAAAGAAGCCCCAAAAACAACGCAGGCATCCGCTTTGAAATTCTCGATGGTACAACAAGTGGATGGTAAGTTCACTTCCCCATAGAGAATAGGATAGGTACTTGCCGTAAATTTCTCATTTCCGGAAAACCACGCTTGTTCTGCCTCAAAGCGCAGCCGGAAGTGTTCTCGTATGGGATATTCTGTGCTGCCTTGAGTCTGGGCATCGCTGGGGCGGCACTCGGAGATGACAAGCACCTGTTCTGCACATTCCGTCAGGGCGTTGGCGACGAACTTGTGCCGTATCGCGTTACTGGTGAGGATCAGCAGTTTCATGAATGACCTCAGGATGCCGAATATCAGCGGGGGCATGGGACGTGGGGCGTGGGGCGTGGGTTTTCCCCTGCCCCCCGTCTCCTGCGACCGAGCCAGCACAATCTTCGCTGGCGAGGGAGTGCCGCGAAACGCTGGTTTCGCGGCCCCCCTGCCCCCTTTGTACGATTCTCTCAATGGTTTTATGCAGCGTCTCATCCGTATCGGTGCTCATGGGCATGTACCGGCCCAGTTCATAGGCGGAGGTGGTCTGGGTATTCAAGATTTCTTCTACAGTAAAAGCTAAATCATAATCTCGTGTACGCGCGATAAGGGCTTCCCAAGTTAAACAGTCCTGCTTTCCGCCAAAAGGATAGCTCAATGCATCCACGTGGACTTGAAAAGTAGCCTCTAGGAATTTCTTTGGCTCAATCACTTCGGCATGAAAAAGGCTTTCATCTTCATTTAAAACGGCAACCGAGACATGCGTGTGCGAGTGCACGCCGATTGCATGCCCCATCGCAATCATTTCGCGCACTTGAGCTTCACTTAAGTGCATGGACTCAAAAACGGATGGATATCGCTTCACAAGAAGGGTGCGATAAATTTCAAGCAGCACTGCACGTGTCTGCGAAACGGAGAACCGATAGCGAAACGTCTGCTTTAACTGGGCAATGATTTCCCAGGGGTCCTGCTTGCCTACCTCGAAAACCACATCATACTGTTGGATAGGCAGGCGGTACTCTTCCAGAGCGTTTCGGTAGTGTTCCAGGAAAGAAGTCAATCCTGCAGCGGCAATGCCATAATGTAGGATCGTCGGATTGGCCGGCAGCTTCTCCTTCAGTATGCAGGTAGGCAGAAAGAAATAGGCAGAAAGCCCTCGCTGTGCCAAGATTTGGGCCGCTTGATAGTGATCCGCCAGACCATCATCAAAAGTAAGCAAGATGCCGATTTTCTGTGAGGATAAAGAGAATGTCCCTTTTGAAAAGCGCATTACCTCTTGAGGTCGCAATAGCTGGTAGTTGCCTTGCAGCATATCCAAATGTTTTGAGAATTCCTGCTGATTGGTCCCCAAGAGGCGATGGAAAGAACCTTCCTTCTTTTGAGTGTCCCGAATGTAGTGGTAACACAATGCGACGTAACCTGCCACGGAAGTTTGCTTTGAGCTCTTCTTGGTGCTGGACCTAACTTGCAGCACTTCCGCCATTGGTTATGACTCAACCGCTAGACTGTTTGTGGGTGTAGCCGCAGCGGACATGGAATCCAAGATGCCTTCTTCAGTGAGCAAGTCTCGGATTTCTTGTTTCGTCAGCCGGAGCGCATCGCGTGAAGTCAGCGGCCCCTTCAAAACATGCGTCTCTGCGGGACGCTCCACGAGTGTTGGCAGAAACAGCCCGCTTTTAAGGACATACAAGTCGCCTGTTTCTTGGACATAGCGTGCATCCGATTCGGAAATCAGCTCCTCGTGCATCTTTTCGCCGGGCCTGACTCCAATTTCCCGAATGCGAATGCGCCGGGGATCTTTGCCAACAAGAGGTGCCAGGGTCTCGATCATCACTTCCGCCAAATCCACAATGCGCAGGCTTCGCATCTTCAGGAGAAAAATTTCCCGTCCTTGCATCGCCGCACACGCGGTCAAAATCAACCACATCACCTGGTCATTCGACATAATAAAACGCGTCATTTCCGCCGAAGTGACCGTTACTTCTTCTCCTTTAAGGATTTGCTCTTTGAAGATGCGCACGACAGACCCGCTGGAATTAAAAACATTTCCAAACCGAACACAGGAAAACAGACTCTTGGAGCCGCCGATAGCGGCATTGAGCATGAGTTTCTCACTCAGCAGCTTGGTTGCCCCAAGCGTGTTTACCGGGTTAACTGCCTTATCCGTGCTGATGAGCAGCGTTTTCTCAACCCCACTGCGCAGAGCTGTTTGGATGACGTTCTGAGTGCCCATGACATTGGTTAAGACGGCATCGTGTGGGTTGTATTCGCATAAAGGCACATGTTTATAGGCTGCGGCGTGGATTAAGATATCGACCCCTTCCGTTGCCATCTCCAGGCGCAATCGATCGCGGATGTCCCCGATGAAGAAGCGGACATTCGCATAGCGACTTAATTGTTGTTGCAGCTCAAACAGCCGGTTTTCGTTGTTATCGAAGACGCGCACTCGAGCCGGCTCTAAAGTCAATAACCGCTCTACGAGTGCTGAGCCGATGGAACCGCAACCACCAGTAACCAAAATGGTCTTTCCCCGGTATGTCTGTGTCAGTTGTGCCAAGTGTTTCGTCATCATCTCCCCTTTACCGGCTAATAGGCCAACCGTTTATCGAGCAACTCCTGCGAGAGTGATATTTCCTTGATGATTTTAAGGATTCGTTCGGATGAACGGCCATCGCCATAAGGGCTCACGCAATCTGTCAGCGAGGCTTTAAATTTCGGATCTAGCGCTTGCTGCACGCCCTTGGCAATCGACTCCACCCCATGCTCCACATCGATGACATTACGCGTCCGCAGGCGACCTCGCTCCCGATTGCCGATATTGACGGTGGGCAACTGAAGGGCTGGAGCTTCGATGATGCCGCAGCTGGAATTTCCCACTAATACCGCTGCATGAGTCAAAGCGCTGAGGAAAACACGGCGCTCTAGATTCGGAGCCACGCAAGATACCAGGCGGCCCTCGCAATCCTGGATAGCCCGCTGGATTTCCACACTACCCGGATCCACGTTGGGATTGATGATCAAAGCTTGCAGGCTCAATTGCTGTAGTGCTTGTAATAGGCTAATCATGTGCTGGTAGGAACCATTAGCGCTGAGGGTTTCCCCGTGAAAGAGAACGACTGCCGTGGGCTTCGAAAAATCGAGTCCGATGGTAGCAGACAACTCCGTTTGGCCAAGTTTTGGTTCGTGGATGACGCCATCCAGCATGGGGGCCCCGGTAACGAAGATGCGTTTCTTCTCTTCTCCCATGCGCTCAAGGCGGGAAGCGGCATCGGTATTTGCCGTAAAAAGCAGGTGCGCAAACCGGCTAATCGCATGCCGGGTAATGCCATCAATGTTGCCGGAGATTTCCCCTGCTTGGATATGTCCAACCGGCAGATTCATGTAAGCGGCACTGACCGTTGCCGCCAACATTTCTCCCCGATCACCGGAAACCAGCACCAGATCCGGCTGCAGCATATCGAAAGCCTGGATGAAGCCGGTCATCCCAACGGCAACCGATTGGGCATGGCTTACCGCGGTATCTCCTGAAACGATCATGCTGACCTTGGCAGCAATGGGGAAACCATCCTGCTCGATGAGATTGACGGTATAGCCAAATTCCTTAAGCAGGTGTGTACCGGAGACGATCAACTGCAACTCCAAAAGCGGATCATTCCGCATCAGCTCCATGAGCCGCTTGGTATAGCCGTATTCCGCTCGAGTTGCCGTTACTATTGCCACGCGTCTTCGTTGGGTCATCGTACGTTCTCGCACTAGCGTCCTAATTTGACAGTCGCGCAATCCACGGCAGCGGGTCCTGCCGCTTCGCCACCCCATACATCCTCGCCGCGTCGGACTATCGCCGCCGTCGGCTCCGGTGTATGGGGTCCCCGTCGAAGCGTCACCCGCTGTCTTGCAGTTTGTCGACAGAGCGGATTGGTATCCATTTTCATCGTCGATTAGTCACAACCGTTGGCCGTGCCGCACTGCGTGGTGTTCGCTTGGTTGAAGGAGGCACTGCTGAAGTTTTTTGTTCTAGATCCTTCCAGCGCAGCTGGGTATCTTTTGGAATGTCTTGCCGTGCCACGGAACCGATGACTTGGTTTAAGGCTTTTGCCGGAATCCCATCCTGCCCCGGACCTGGGCGTTTGACCCATACCATCTCTTCTCGAATCACTTGTCCTTTTAAGATGGGCACCTCAGACACGACACTCTCTCTTGCCCAAGCGACAATCTCGGCTTCCTCTTTGAATATGCGCCGCTCATAGCCCATGGCCTGGAATATCGCACCGGAACCCTTAACTAACTCCGCCAGCTCATTGGGTTCAATGGACACCGGGTGATCCGGTCCCTCTTGAAGCCGATCCAGCGTGTAATGCTTCTCAAGGACGCAAGCACCGAGAGCCACGGCACCCAGTGCTGTGTAAATCCCGCGCGAGTGATCGGAAAGACCCACCGGAACCGAAAATCGCTGCGTATAGGTCGGAATCATGCCAAGGTTCACAAGAGGATACGGGGTTGGATAGGCGGAAACGCAATGGGTAAGGATAAGAGGAGTTCCGATCTTTTTAATCAAATCCACCGTTTCCTGGATTTCTTCAACCGTGCACATGCCGGTTGAGACAATCATGGGCTTGCCCTTCTTGGCGATATGCGCTTGAAGAGGCAGGTTGGTTAATTCTCCAGAGCCAGTCTTAAACACCAAGACTCCGAGTTCCTCTAGGAGGTCTGATGCCTCACGGCTAAAGGGCGTACAAAGGTATAAAATACCCAGCTGTTCGCAAAGCCGCTTCAGCTGGCGATGTTCATCGATGTCCAGATGCGTTTTGATAAGGATGTCGTAGAGCGGCTCCTTAAAGTTAGAAGAAGAGGGTACGGTGCGCAGCATTTCCCGATCGGGCAAGTGCAGCTGAAACTTGATCGCATCCGCTCCTACCGCATGCGCGAGATAGACCATGCGCTTGGCGTGTTCCACATCCCCCTGGTGATTGACAGCAGCCTCCGCGATGATAAATGGCCGATGCCCGGGCCCAACAAGACGGTTGCCGATCTTAACGGGCTCGATCATATTCTTTTCTCCTTTTAGTCCCACCGGCATTGATTTGCTTCGCTAATCAGGTGGGACTCTTTATTGTCCCACCGGTATTGATTTGCGAAGTAAATCAGGTGGGACTCCTTTCTCGATGCTGCATGAGAGCTTCTGCAATAGTCAGATCAAAAGCTGTGTTGATATCAATCGCTTCTTCCTCATCGATAATAACTGCATAGGGCCGTCCTCCCAACACGCTGCGATAGTTCTTGAGCGCTTCCAGCCGTGTGGCATAAAGGGTACCGCTCTCTCGGTAAAGTGGCTGACGATCTTGGCGCCTTCGCGGTTGATTGGCAAACAGTGCTGTAAAATAGCCATCCTGCACCGTTCCGAAGCAATCACGCGTTTCAACCACCGTCATCACGGAGTCCGCCTTAACACGCTGCAGCGTTTCCAGGCAGCGGTCAATGAGTTCAGCACTGCGCAGCGGCGAGGTTGGCTCCAATGTAACCACGACTGTCGGTTCGTAGCCCTCGGAGTCTTTGAGCGATTCCACCACGTGCAACAGGGCTAGCTCCGTAGGAGATTCATCCGTGGCTAATGCGGCAGGACGCATCACGACTTCTGCTCCGCTTTGCCGTGCCACCTCGGCGATTTTCTCATCATCCGTCGAGACAACCACCCGATCCAAATATCGGCAACGGTGAGCCTCGGAGATCGCGTACCACAACAAAGGCTTACCGCATAAAGGGTGAATATTTTTATAAGGGATTCCTTTGGACCCTCCTCGAGCTGGGATGATTCCCAAAGCACCTTTCATCGGACGACGGCCGTTTCCAGAGGAACATCGCTGGAACCTAAGCTCCAGGCGTGCGGCACGATGACACTGCCCCAACTGCGGTCTGCAGTCACCGTCATTCCGCAATCTCCTCCATCGGTGACGGTAAATGTGGCCGCTCGTTCGATCATATCCGCAAGCCCTCGATCATCCTTTAGGACAACCTTGACAACATAGCTTCCCGGAATAAGCGGCAATTGGGGAATGCGACAAGTCACCGTACCCATTGCCGGGGCATCGTGGAAATTGCGCAAAGGTGTCATGCCTGTGCTGCAGCCAAACACATACGCACCATCCACATCCATGACCGCCAAAGCGACGTGCAACCGCAGCAGCGGATGGGTTTCAGATGCGGCGTAACGGATAAAAAACTGCGCTTCGGCACCGGTCCGCAGCGCACCACCACGCCCATCATGGGCCCAGAAGCCAAGTGCTCGAACCGCACCATGCCCTAATCGATCCCGGCGACTGGAGAGTTCAATGGAATCGGCCTGTTTTGGCACGTCTAACCCACTTAAGTAAGCATGCACCGCTTCTGCGGCAGTACCCAGATATTGAATGCGTCCTTCTTGCAAGAGAATCGCCTGCGAGCATAACGTGCGAATAGCCTGCATGTTGTGGCTAATGAACAATACGGTCCTGCCTCCTTTGGCAACCGACCGCATTTGACCAAGGCATTTTTCCTGGAAAGCCACATCTCCCACAGCCAGCACTTCATCGACCAAAAGAATTTCCGGATCCAGGTGGGCTGCGACGGAAAAAGCCAAGCGCATATACATGCCGCTGGAGTAACGCTTGACCGGCGTATCAATGAATGGCTCAACCCCTGCAAAATCCACAATGGCATCGAACTTCCGCGCAATCTCAGCGCGCGTCATATTCAGGATGGCCCCATTGAGATAGATGTTTTCTCTTCCTGTCAGCTCAGGATGAAAGCCGGTTCCTACCTCTAATAGCGAAGCCACCCTGCCTCGGACTTTGGCCCAACCGGCCGTAGGAGGAGTGATTCGCGAAAGAATCTTAAGCAGCGTCGTCTTGCCTGCTCCATTAGGACCAATAATTCCCATGACCTGGCCCTGCTGGATTGTAAAGGAAACATCCTTAAGCGACCAAATGTACTGCGCATCTTGCGCCGCATTCCTGCGAGCTTGAGGTGAAAATGGCAGTGCCAGCAGCTGTGTTAACGTCTCGCGAAAGGTGCCATAGGCTTGCCGAGTGCCAATCCGGTATCGCTTGCTCAGCCCCTCGACACGCACCGCCCAGTCCGATGACATTACCGGCTAACCCGACTTTGCAGCCACCGAGCGGCAGAACCTAGCCGCAATAAAGGCTCACCGGATGCCATCCGGTAGTAATGATTCGTCAGATAACGATACGTCCCTGGATCGATAGAACTTTTCTT
>JACPAW010000180.1 GCA_016180605.1 Candidatus Omnitrophota bacterium
CAGAAGCGCGTTGCGCAGCCCATGGCAGAACCAAATCCTCCAAGGCTTCAGCCCTTTCGCATAGGCGGTGCGGATATAGTCCTGCCGTAAGACGTTGACCATGCTCGAGCGCACGTAGCGGGAAAGCCCTGCCAGGCTAATAAACGTCATGACCCCCACGGGCAAGATAAGATGCCATAGCAAATCCCCCAGGCGTCCTATCCAAGGCAATACTTCATAGTCCAGCGCATGCAGCCCGGAAACAGGAAGAACGCGAAGGTGCACCCCGAAGAACGTAATCCCCAACAGAGCCAGCCAAAATCCCGGAATGGAGTAGCCGACAAACACAAGAAAAGTCGTTGCTCGATCGAAGAGGCCTTTGGGCTTAACGGCCGCCAATACCCCCAGGGGGATGGCGAACAAAAAAGTAAACCCAAGAGTGAGCACGTTAATGGCCAGTGTCACGGGAAACCGCTCCCACAAGATCTCGGTTACAAGCCTGCCATCGCGAAAGGAACGGTCGAAATCGAACCGGATTAAGCGCCGCAGCCAATTGACGTACTGCACGGTAACCGGTTGGTCGAGGCCCAAGAGCTTTTCCATGTGGGCGCGCGCTTCAAGCGATGCCTTAGGATTAAACTGCATTGCCGCATCCACCGCTTTTCCGGGGGCCAGCTTCATGACGGCAAATGAAATGACTGTGATCCCGATCATTACCGGAATCGTCGTCAGCAATCGTCGTATTAGATAGGCAGTCATATCTCGAAAAATGGATTCAGAGGTCAGAGGTCAGAGGTCAGAGGTCAGAATTTTATCTGATCTCTGACTTCTGATTTCTGGATTCTGATTTCTGAATGCTTCGGTATCGATGCTTCGCAGGCGGAACATGCCAATCAATCAGATTATAAGCGATCCCGATCGGAGCAGGGACAACTCCCTCAAACCGGCCGTGCAAAATCGGAAGCGCATCCGCTACGTACAGAAACGTATAGGGTTGTTCCTCTGCAAGGATGCGATGAATTCGGTGATAAATAGCACGGCGAGTTTCCTGGTCAAAGGTCTTGCGCCCCTCGACGAGCAAACGGTCCACTTCCGGATTGTTGTAGCTAACGAAGTTGTATTCTCCTGTTTTTGTCTTGGAAGAATGGAAAATATCGTACAGGTCAGGATCGCGGGAAAGGCTCCATGCGAGCAATACCGCCTCGAAGCGCCGCTTATCAATGAATTCGTGGACAAAACTGCTCCATTCCAGAATCCTGATTTTGACATCCACGCCGATTTCTTTCAGATGCCGCTGAATCAATTCGGCCGCTTGGCGGCGCACCTCGTTTCCCTGGTTGGTCAACAAGGTAAACTGAAACGGCTTTCCGTCTTTTTCGACGATGCCATCTCCGTCTCGATCGGCCCACCCGGCCTCTGCCAGCAATTGCTGTGCCTGCTGCGGATTGCGCCCTTTGATTTGAACTTGCGGATCATAAGCCCAGGATTCTTGAGGGTAGGGACCGGTGGCTACCTTTCCTAACCCATAGAGGACGCCATCGACAATTGCCTGCTTGTCAATGGCAAGCTCGAAAGCACGTCGAACTAGGATGTCGGAAAACCGCGGATCTTGAAGATTGTAACCGACGTAAGCAAACCCAAAAGAAGGATACCGGAATTTCCGATAGTGTTGGCGCAGATACAGGCTATCGGTTTGCCGGTCATATTGCAGCGGGCTTAACCCGGCTAAATCGATATTGCCGGTTAAAAGCTCAAGGAATAACGTCGCCTGGTCGGGGATAATACGGTAAAGATAGCGGCTGATATAAGGGGCATGCTCAAAGTAGTCCTCATTGGCAGTCAGTTCGATGAGTTCTCCGCTTTTCCAGCGCTTAAAACGATACGGCCCGGTCCCAATTGGATGGCGCAAGAAACCCGTTGTGTTCAGATCCTCCCCCGCAAGCAAGTGCTGGGGAATAATCCCCATCATCCAGCTTTCGAGTGCGGGTGCGAATGGCTCTCGATAGCGCACGCGCACCGTGCGCTCATCCAGAACCTCGAAGGAATCCACAAGTTCGTACGCGCTGGAAAAAGGGGTCGCAACCGCAGGGTCGATGAGCCTCTCATAGGTAAAGCGAACATCCTGGGCATTTAAAGGTTTTCCATCATGCCAGCGTACATCAGGGCGCAAGGAGAACGTAAGGGTCAGGCCGCTATCGGTCACCTGCCAGTTCTGGGCAAGGTCTCCAACAATTTCCAGGCGCTCATTGTATTTGAGCAGACCGTTGAAAACCAGACCGACGATTTCTCCGGAAGAACTGTCAGAAGCCAAAATGGGAAGGAGCCGGCTGGCATCGCCGAGTGTGGGCGCGACGAAGAACAGCCGCTCCCCCTCCCATTGGAGAGAAAAACGATGAGGCAAAGGAGAGATTGGCTGCGACCGAAGAGTACGGCGCGTAAATGGCCCTTCGGATTAGGGGGTCGCACTGCCGGGAGTGGCTGGAGTACCTTCAGTTGAACCTTCCGAAGGCGCTGTGGGAAGCGCAGGAGATTCCGATGGAATTATAGGAGTCCCACCTGATTTGCTTCGCAAATCAATGCCGGTGGGACTGAAAGGAGCCGTCTGAGGTAAAGCCAAAGGAAGTTGTTCTGGAGAAATGGGCATCTGCTCTACAACGGAGCGTCCTCGCGCCGTAGAAAGAGCCGCTAGCAATAGACAAGTGATCATGAATGACGCCGCCACCACACCGGTGACTTTAGCCATGACCGTATTGGCACCGCCTCCAAAAAGGGATTGAGCCGCAGCACCTCCTAAGGCTTCCCCTAAGCCGCCGCGTCCTCCTTGAAGGAGGATGACGACGATTAAAAATAGCGCAATCAATACATGAACGATGATCAAAAATCCGAAAAGCATGTTGTCTCTACCTTATTATTTCAGCGCAGCCCCTTGACCCCGACGTTGAGCTGCTTGCACAATAGCTTGGAAGGCATCCGCCTTAAGACTCGCACCTCCCACAAGTGCTCCATCCACATCAGGCAGCTGCAAAAGGCTTGCCGCGTTTGCCGCATTCACACTTCCCCCATACTGAATCCGAACCGATTCTGCCGCCTGCTGGCTAAAGCGTTGTGACAATCCATTGCGGATGAAGAGATGGACTTCTTGAGCCTGTTCCGGTGTGGCATTTTTTCCAGTACCGATAGCCCAGACGGGTTCATAAGCAATGATCAGGCGCGAAAGATCTGCAGCGCTTAAGCCAGTCAAAGCGCTTGTCAGCTGCTGATCGATGATTTCCATAGTTTGGTTGGCTTCGCGCTGGGCAAGCGTTTCTCCAACGCAAACAATAGGAGCCAAGCCGGCAGCAAGTGCCGCTCGCAGTTTGCGGCTGACCCATTCATTGGTCTCTCCGAAATACGTCCGGCGCTCCGAGTGCCCGATGATCACGTATCGACAACCCAAGTCCACTAACATGGGTGCGGATATTTCCCCCGTGAAAGCTCCAGCGCTTTCCCAGAAAAGATCCTGCGCCCCCAAACCGATCCGAGATCCGGCAAGAAGCCGTGCGACATGGGAAATCGCAGTAAAGGGCGGGCAGACCACAACCTCAACCGTTTCCGGAATGGGGCGCTGAACCAGAGCGGTAACGAGTGCCTCGGCTTCACGCAGCGTGGCATTCATCTTCCAGTTTCCGGCGATGATGGAGCGGCGCATGGAAATCAACGAGCCATCGTGGAAGCTGCAGCTTTGTCCTTAAGAATAGCGATACCGGGAAGCACCTTACCCTCCAAGAATTCCA
>JACPAW010000131.1 GCA_016180605.1 Candidatus Omnitrophota bacterium
AGCCGGAAACTGACTACCGGAAGACCCATTTCTCCTGGCTCAACCCAAGCGTCCGTAAGAATCCCACCAGTTAGGGTACCCTCTGTTTCCAACAAAAGCGGGTTTCCCTCTTCGTCTTCGACGAGCTCAAAGCCAGGAGGGTTTTGACCATCCAGCGCTTGCTGAATCAAGCGTTGGTTGTCGGATACAAGTTGGAACTCCAGCAAAGCCGTTTGCCCGATGAGCTTCAGCGCCCGGTCTCGATCGGTTATCCCGGGAAGCTGCACGAGGATATGATCGGGGCCTTGTCGCTGAATCAAAGGCTCCCGCACCCCGAATTGATCGATGCGGTTGCGGACGATTTCAAGCGCAATGCTGGTCACATCCTTTCCCCTAGCCTCGGGAGGAACTTTGTCCGCATCGACTTTCAAGACGATGTGCATCCCCCCTTGAAGGTCCAACCCCAAAGCAATGCGCTTTTGCAGAGGAAATGCATGGAAAGCGCTGAATAAAATGATTAATAGGACTACCGGAACTCGCCAACGAAAGCTCTTGGGCATATCAGCTCTCCGCTTTAGGATCCTGCCGCTTCACGATCCTTGCAATGGCAGCCCTCTCCACTTCCACCCGGACATTCTCGTCGATGCGTAATGTCACCACATCGGATTTGATATTCACGATGGTGCCGAATAAACCACCGCTCGTGACGACGTCGTCGTGCTTCTTTAGACCCTGGAGCATCTTCTGATGCTCCTTTTGCTCTTTGATCTTCGGGCGGAACACGAGCATATAGAAGATAAAGAATATGACAGCATACGGCAGCAACAACACCATCGGTCCTGCCGCCGATTGAGTCTCTTGAGGCATTACGGTACGTCTCCTTTGGTTATGCTGCGTTGAATTCCTAACTCACGAAGATACTGGATGTTCGACTGCGGATAATAGAAAGCAAGGATCTCGTTGGCAAGGACTCCTCGCCGGGCAAGCTCGGAAGAACCCCACTGGCATAAGCCAACCCCATGGCCCCAGCCATGTCCATGCAACAGAAATGCTTTTTCTCCATCTGGCTCGATATAAAACAGAGGGCTACGGATTCGATCAAACCCGAGCAGGGCGCGGAATTCGTAAGCCGTCATCGTCAGGGTGCGGCGCTCTCCCACGATGGTGATCGTTTCGATACGACCGGAAGGAGTCCGTTTGTTTATTCGCAGAGCGCGGATGGTTCCTATAGTCCCATAAGGACTCTTATAAAGCGCCCAATTCAAATCTTCCTTGGTAAGACGCCGGCTCCAACTGTAGAAAGGCGAGCCGGCGCAAAATTGGCAAAAAGTCCCTCCGGAAAGCGGTGGAATGTCGAATGAACCCATGACACGGGAGTGCTCCGTCATGCCACCGCAGGTAGAATGATAAAAAGCCGGGAACAATTCTCCTTTGTAAGTTAAAACTAAGCCGCGGGTCGCTTTCACCGCACGCGTCGTAGGATGCTTCTCCCCGGATTTTCCGCCATAATCCTGGGATAAGACATCCCCTGTGACATCGAAGCCGGCATCGAGCTTGGAAAGCATTTGATAGACGGCATAAGTGCGGGCTGCAATCGCAATGGCTTTCAAGGCTTCTTCAGGCCAGTAGTCCGGAGCTTCCTTGCTTAATACCCCGCGCAAGTAGTCTTCCAGAGGCAAGTGGTTGATGACAAGCAGGGTCAAATCTTGCTGCCGTACGATCTCCAGCGTCCCGCGCAGGCGCTTGCCATTTACGCTGATGGCCGCATCGCTGGCCGGCTCAACCCGTATCTGGTTAAACGGAACAACCCGCTCGCCCAGGACCAACCCCTGCCGCACCCCTCTTACCGCAGTCGGCGCCATTCGCCGTCCCTGGTGAATAGCTTTTCCTGTCTGAGTCGCAATGACTGTAAACCGTCCGAAAACTTGCAGTTGGACCTCTGGATCGTTACGGATCACCGCGACACGGATTAAATCCAAGCTTACGGGAGCAGCCGCCCAGAGGCTCTTGCAAAATACAGCGGCAACAAGTAAGAAAATCCCGTAGATGGGTTTATGTCTCATCTACGAAATCGGCTGCCCAGCCAAAAAATCAGGCTCGCTAGCGCGCTCAGCAACAGGCACGTCGTCAGCGGAAAATAAAATGAAAAACCATCACGCCGAATGGAGAGATCTCCCGGAAGTTTCCCCAACCAAGGAATATTGGGACTTAATCGTAGCACGATGCCGATTCCAATCAGAATAAGCCCCGTAAAAATAAGGATGCGGCTGATGACGGGCCCCGTCATTATGAAGAAAGCGTCAACAGTTCGCTTTGCTTTAATGAGGCCACGTGCTGGAAAGCCAGACGGCTAGCCTTGCGCCCTCGCGCCGTGCGTTTTAAGAAACCCGCCGAAAGCAAATAAGGCTCTACCACATCCACCAGAGTATCCCGCTCTTCGTTGAGTGCCGCGGCAAGCGCTTCAATGCCAACTGGGCCTCCTCCATAGAAATCGATGATCATTTTCAGGACTTTGCGGTCCAAGTCATCCAATCCCAATGGGTCGATGCCTTGTGCCAGAAGGGCCGTCTCTGCGACTTCCTGAGTGATGGCACCTTGCGTTTTGACTTGTGCATAGTCGCGCACCCGTCGCAGCAGCCTATTGGCAATGCGGGGGGTTCCGCGAGAGCGCCGCGCAACCGTTAAGGCAGCTTCCGGCTCCAATGCGATGCCTAGAATCTTCGCCGAGCGCTTCAAAATGGCGACCAAATCCTCCGGTCGGTAGAACTCCAGGTGGTAAACCATCCCGAAGCGGCTGCGCATGGGATTGGAAATAAGCCCTGCCCTGGTCGTAGCCCCGACTAAGGTGAAGTGCTTAAGATGGAATTTAATGGTTTTGGCATGCGGTCCCTTATCGATGATGAAATCGATTTCGAAATTTTCCATGGCAGGGTACAAAAATTCTTCCACCACCTTCGAGAGGCGGTGGATTTCATCGATAAACAGCACATCCGTTTCTTCCAGATTCGTTAAGATGCCGATCAAGTCTCCTGCCCGTCCAATGGCCGGGCCGCTGGTGGCGGTGATCTTAGCCCCTAATTCATTCGCCACAATATGTGCTACGCTGGTTTTTCCAAGTCCTGGAGGGCCTGCCAGCAGAAGATGCTCCAAAGGTTCGCTGCGACGCTGGGCTGCTTGGATGGCAACCTTGAGGTTCTCCACGACCTGCGACTGGCCCACAAAATCTTCGAAATGCTTCGGGCGCAGGCTTAAGTTGAGAATCTGATCGTCTTCGTTTTCCAAGGGAATCGGAGTGACTAGCTCCGTGCTTTTCGAACTCATCCCACCCCCTGCTGGAGGCCCCACCAAAGATGGGGCCGTGGATTGACAACCATGGATAAAATCGACTGCCGGTCAATTCTGGCAGTGCCGAATATTGGATTCTTCTCAATGGCGGCACTGCCGCCAGCAGGGGGTGGGATCATTCCACCGACGCTCCCACTGCAGCACCTTGGCGCTGCTGGCGGTAAACCTCATTGAGTATTTCTTCCGCGTTTTTGATCTTCGGATTGCGCTCAAGCGCGGTCTTGACCATCTGTTTGGCCTCGGCTTTCTTGTACTCAAGTTGTAAGAGCACCGCGAGTGCTTCCTCTTCGATTGCCGTTTGTTCCGAACTTGCGGCCTGAGTCAAGGGTTCATGAGAGGGTATGAGCGCATACTTTCCAACTTTGCCCTGAAGCTTGGCGACGATTTCCTTTGCCCTTTGCTCCCCGATACCCGGCAGGGAGCGCAAAAGGGCCAGATCTCCCTCATCGATTCCTTGGGCAATGGTGGCAATCGGCTGGTTTAAGGCTTTAAGCGCGGCACGCGGGCCGACACCGGATACCGAGATAAAACGGAGGAAAAACTCCCGCTCGATCTCATTGAGGAAACCCACAAGGACGGGAATTCCTCGGCCTACTTCCAATTGCTGGTAGTGAAACGTGACCAGCTCTACTGCCCCGTTGGGTCCCAAACGCTCTGGAAGCGCCCTGAGCAGAGATACGGGCATGAACACTTCGTAGCTGACACCGCCTACATCCAACAGAACATGGAGTTCTGCGACTTCCCGCACAATGCCTCGAAGACGGGAGATCATCGCACCAAACCCTCAAGGGGAAGATTCCGGTGCATGCGCAGCTCATGCGCATGGGTAATCGCAAGCGCCAGGGCATCTGTCGCATCCAGAGACCATGCCGGATCGCTCGTTTTGAGCCAGTAAGCGACCATGCGCGCCACTTGGACTTTCGTCGCAGCCCCGTTTCCAGTAAGCGACTTTTTGACTTGCTTTACCGGGTACTCTTCCAGTGCCACTTTGCTTTCTTCAACCGCAACACATGCCACCCCGCGGGCATGAGCCATCAGGGTTGCGGTCATCACGTGCTTATGATGTGCAAAAAGCTTTTCCAATACCGCAACCTCGGGAGAGTAGCGTCGGATCACGCGGATCAATTCTTGCTTTAAGTACGACAATCGAACGGCTAAGGGCTCTGAAGTGACGGGGCGAATGTGCCCTGCTGTCATCACGCAGAATTCATCTCCACGGACCTCAACGACCCCATATCCTGTAGCGCACAGCCCCGGATCAATGCCAAGAATCACCATGCCATGCCTATCATGCGTGTTCTGCTAACAACGCATCGGGGATATCGAAATTCGCGTAGACGTGCTGCGTGTCTTCTTGATCTTCCAGAGAATTGAGCAAGTCTAGTAGAGCTTTTGCTTGCGCTGGGTGATCGACCTTAACCGTTGAGGAAGGAATCATCGAAAGATCAGCCGAATCGATCGTCAACCCTTTTGCTTGAAGCGCTTGCCGTACGGATTCAAAGGCCTGTGGCGAGCTGACCACAATGGCTAGATCGGCTTCCACTTTCAGATCCTCGGCACCCGCTTCCAGAGCCAATTCCATCAATGCTTCCTCTTGCATCCCCTTCAAATTGACGTGGATCAGCCCCTTTTTCTGAAAAATCCAAGATACGCTTCCAGCGCCGGCAATGTTTCCCTGGTGCCGGGAAAAAAGGCTTCGTAATTCGGCACTGGTGCGGTTTTTATTATCCGTCAGCGCCTCAACTAGGATAGCCACACCTCCGGGACCGTAGCCTTCCACAATCATCTCCTCGTAAGAAACGCCGGGTAGATCCCCGGTACCGCGCTTGATTGCCTTCTCCAAGGTGTCTTTAGGAACATTGACTTCGCGCGCTTTCTGGATGGCAAGGCGCAAACGGGGGTTTGCTTCGGGATTACCCCCGCCTAATCGGGCAGCAGAAGTAAGCTCCCGGATCACTTTTGAGAATGCTTTTCCGCGCTGGGCATCAACAATTGCCTTTTTATGCTTGATCCCAGCCCACTTGGAATGTCCGGCCATATTCGGATGGAGTCTGTTGGAAGTGGCGGTAGTATAGCATCGGTATCTGGGGGGTGTAAAGGTAGAGAGGCATGGAAGAGTAGCGTACTGGCTCGTCAGCAATCAGCTCGTCAGTGGTCAGCTTTTACTTACTGCTGACGAGCGGACGAGCTGACTGCCACGTCCAAAATACCACGTCAACACGCTGTGGATTGACAATCAGGCAATTCAGAAGAGGGATATCGAACGAAGCTGAGGGGAAAAAGGAGAGGAGTGGATTTTAGGTAGCCGCAGAACTTTCCCCTAGCAAGCAGCTGATGGTATTCATGAGCTCATTTGGCTCATAGGGTTTGGTCAAATAAGCATCAGCCCCATGGGCAAAGCCTCGAAGCTGATCTACAGGCCTATCCATGCCGGTGAGCATCAGAATCGGAACATCCCAACGCGTGTAGTGCTTGCGCAATTCTCGGCAGACGTCGAACCCACCGATATCCGGCAACCGCAGATCCAATATCACCAAATCGGGCCGGTGTGCCACCGCATATTGGATGGCGGTATTTCCAGTCTCTTCGGTATGGATGTCATAGCCTGCAAAGGCCAATCGTTGTTTGAGCACTTCGGCGAGCTTGCGATCGTCTTCCACAACCAAGATGTGTCCGTTCGTGGAAGTCATTTTTCCCCTCTTTGTTTGCGTCAGCGCTCGGTTAGAGACAAACGCCCTCCAAATGGAGGGCGCTCTATAAATATGGCTGAGAAGATGCCCAAACGTCAAGGGTGGAGCCTCCCGCGCAAGCGCGGGTCAATCGGCTATCAGATGCGCCTCTTCCCGATCCACTGGAAGGCGAATGATGAAGGTAGCCCCCTGACCTTCCACAGACTTGACTTCCAGGGAACCCTTATGAGCGGCGATAATACGTTGGGTGACAAACAGCCCCAATCCTGTGCCGGTGTGTTTTGTGGTATAAAAAGGATCGAAGATTTTAGCTAGGTTATTGCTGGAAATCCCAGGCCCGGTATCGGTAACACGCAGCTCCACCATCTCATCCTGCGCCAGAGCGCTGATGTCCAAGGTCCCCCCTGCCTCTCCCATTGCCTGACAAGCGTTGAGAATGAGGTTCAACAAGACCTCCTGGATCTGGTTCTGGTTGCCTCTGACTTTTGGCAGATTGGCAGGAATCTCGACGTGGCGCGTGATGTGCTCTAAACGCGCCTGGTAGCCTGCCAATTGCAAGCTTTCCTCTACCGTCAGGCGCAGGTCCACGGAACCAAATTCATTGCGCCCTGGTTTGGCAAACCGCAGGATCCGCCGCGTGATATCAGAAGTGCGGTTGCATTCCTCGATGATGCTGGCAAGAAGCTTATCGACTTCCACGTCCTTGCCCCGGTTGCGCTCCAAGTAGACCTGTGACTCGCCGGAAATAATCGTCAAAGGGTTGTGAATCTCGTGGGCAACACCGGATGCCAGCTGGCCAAGGCTGGCCAGTTTTTCTGACTGGGCCATTCGCCCCTCGTGGGCTGCGATTTCTTCCAAGTAGCGCGCATTCTCGATGGCCAGGGCCGCCTGGTTGGAGAGTGTGGAGAATACGCTCAGATCCTCGCTGCTGAAAGCCTTTCTGCTGCGTTTATTGCCTAGGACCAGAAAACCAATAAGCCTCTCCTGCGAAAAACTCGGCACAATCACCGCTGCCTGCAATGTCTGCATTTGCTGCCGAAGAGCTTCCAAACGCTGGCCAAATGGATCCTCGCGGTGAAAGTTATGGAGCCGCACGCCAAGCTCTTCGAAAACAAGCGGCTCGCGTTCCGATTGAAGCATCCTTACAAGCGGATCCTGCTGCGTCATGCACTCTTGAGCAGGAGCGCTGGAAGGGTAGCGCACGGCTCGCAAAACAAAATCTCCTCCGTGGGACTCTGCAAGAAAGATACTGGCATGCGAAAGCCCGACGGTTTTCGTCAGCACATGGACGATCAGCCGCAGCAGACGCCCCAGCTCTCTAACCTGGGCCATTCCCTGTGAAGCGTGTTCGAGGATCTGGTGATACCGCCTTTGTTCCTGCAAAAACCCCCCTTGCACTCGCTGTTGCAGATAAGGGGCCAGGCGATAAGCAGTAACCGCAAGCAGGGCGCACACAAACCACAACCACGCCCACCAACGGTACCCCAGCAAAGATTCTAATATGTCCTGCCAGCTTAACGCCCAGACAAGGGGAATACCCAACAGGGCCGCGTAGACGAGCATGCTCACCGTGGTTCGGGTAAGGGCGACGTGGATATCCATGAGGCGGTGGCGGAAAATCGCGTAGGTCGCTACGAGTGCACTAAAAGGAATGGCATATGTGCCAAAAGGCATGAGATAGGGGATTTGAACCCCAAATAGCGGAAGGAAATTCGGCAGTCCTCCGATATATGCAAAGGTCCAAGAGAGGCACATGTAACTGAGTTGCGTGCGCCTCAGTCCCGTTGCCCGAAACCAGACCATGAAGAATATGGCCACACCGTAAGTTGCCCATCCCACCCACCAAACCAGAAAAGCAGGCACAATAGGGCCAGTAATGGGAAAGAAACCTAACGATAATTTAGGGACCGCTTGGGGGAAATGAAGCGGGGTAGCGCCCAAAATGGCAAAGACCAACCCTACGAGATAACCGGTTAGCAGAAGCCCGCGGCGCTGAACTTGCTTGGCAGGCTCTTCCCAACTGATAGCATAGTGGACGAAGAAAACGCCAACCCCGATGACACCGATATGGCAAATGCGCCAGAGAATGAGCGAGAAGGCTGGGTCGTCAGCGGTAATCGCCCAGCCTTCGAAAGCACTCCACCAGGCAACGGAACAAGCATAGAGGGTATAGGCTCGGTGCGTTGCCTTCTTAGCGCCTTTTAGATAAACAAAAAGCGCCAGCCCTAAATGGGCCAGCGCCGTTACGGTAAACGCAATGATATATTGCTGTAGCATTGCTCTTATCAATATTGTACCGTTTTTTTGCACGATGCTGGGGCGATATTTCCATTCGATGCCAGCGCTACTTCAACTAGGATTGGAAAATGGTCGGAGCCGACTCCAGGCCCGCGCCGACGATGCTTAACGACAAGCTCATGCGAAACCAGACAATGGTCGATGGGAATGCGCGCCCAGGGAATAGCCACCGGCCAAGTGGCTTGGACCCCAAAACCCTTGCGACTGTCGGAAAGGCGTGTCATGCGGACTAAATCCTCGAACGCGGCAGACCAAGAGGTCGTGTTCAAGTCCCCGATTAGCAAGATCGGACCCTCCTGCATGCGGATAAAGGTGGTCAGTTCCGCCAAGTGGTCATCTCGCAACCAGGCCTGGCGAGGGCTTGTAGGGGCCAACGGATGAGTCGTAATCAGAGTGATCATGCGACCCTCCTGTTCATAACGGATAACCAGCGAGGGCAACTTGGATATCCCGAAAGCAGTCAGCTCGTTGGAATGCACCGGTAGACGACTCCAAATACCGATTCCAAAACCGCCTGGACCTGAATACAGGATAGTACGGTGGAACGGGTAGCTCCTACTTAGCGACCGCAAGGCGCCCACCCAGCGTTCATTGACCTCTTGCAGCACGATCAGATCTGGATTGGTCTCTTTAATCAAGCGCAGCACGCGCCCATATGCACGGTTGGAAAAAAGAAGATTGACGAACAAAAGACGAGCGCCTTTGTATTCGGTCTTCGGCTGCCTTAAGGCATAGAGAGGAAGAATAAGACATAGATTTCCCATTCCAATCGCAATCGTTAAAGAAAGCTCCGGCACGAGATTCATCAGCAAAAAAACCGGGGTGCTTAGAGTGGACATCCAGAGGTATTGCATGCGGAAATGACAGGCGAGCTCGCCAAGCCACCAGAGACGACGCGTGCAGGCCAAAATAGTGCCGGCAACGGCCATCCCCGTTAACAGACGCGCTATCAGAATAAGAATTTCTATCGATCGTTCCATAAAAGAATAGGGGCTACCACAATCGGGTAGCCCAGCGCTCTCACGGAGGACCTATCGCGCCAGACGCTGCGCGATGTCACCCGGAAAGTAACGGCCACGACTTACTGTGTTATCCGATTAAAAAGTATACCTTATGCAAACGCGTTAATAGCTTCTTGCAATAAAGGCAAAACGGCTTCCAATTCTTCTTTTGTCAGTCGGCCTAGTTTGGCAAAGCTGGGCTGCCCATCTGCATTCACCAATTCCCGGCTGATTTGCACCTTCTTGGGACCGTTGTTATAAGAATAGACGCCTACTGTCAATTTAGTGCCACTCCCCTCCCATGATTTGGCAAACACCTGGACATCGAGTCGACTGTCATACGCCATAACTGACCTCCACTGGTTAACCCTCTAAGGCTTCTTCTCTGTGCTTGTGGTCTCAAGCGAGCAGCAAGAGGAGCTTCCCGACCACGTTTGTAGAACCCCATTATGAAAGGTGAGTGTTTTATCCATGTACTGCCACGTTTCTATGAGCAAATCTTGCGTCTGTTGGCGCATGACATTTTGAGGCTGACCTAGAAGCTTTTGAGCTCGCTCTGCAGTCATCCCAAGACGCAGGGTTGTCGCTTTATTCCCGCACCAAAAGGTTGCAGCACACCCAAAGCACTGAAACCCTAGAAACAGGGTGACGGCTAGCTTCACGTATCGCCCCTTTTGAAACATTTCCATCTCCTTTCAGTCCCACCGGCATTGATTTGCGAAGCAAATCAGGTGGGACTCCCTTCAGGATCCACCTATCAAGAAACCTTGATTGCCTTTGTTGGCAGCAATGGAAAGACCCGCCAGGATGTGCACTAACAACACGGCAGTCCGCGGATCCTGCGTGATTCCTGCCACACCGGTGTGAGTCGCCCCTTCAACAAATCGATTCACGACGCGTCGCTTTTGTTCCTCCGTCAAGCCTTCCGTGCGCAACTGTGCATTGCGCCCTACTACCGTGTCCTGCGTTCCAAATATTCCATAGAACATCCGAACCCGTTCCATGAGCAGCCGGCGCATTTGCAATTGATTGACCAGACGAATCGCCCCCGCTCCATGGTCCATGTTCTTCAGCTGAGTAAAATGATGCGGCAGCCATGCGAGATTCGGGATCAGCATCTTGATGCGATCCACCAAATTTCCATACGCTACACCACGCAATGGAGAGCCTACTGCCACGCAATTGACCACGGGGTTGGCCAGCGGCGCTTGTCCGACCGTCAGAGACGCCGTCATATCCAAACCGCCCATGCTGTGGCCAATCAGATCAATCGGCTCATCCTTCGCTACTTGCTCGCCAATTTTCGCCTTAACCAACTCGGCAAACTCAAGAAAAGTCGGGCACGATTGGGATTCTTTCTCAGTAAAGCGCAAATAGTGGATATAGGTTACGTGGCCTGGATTACGCACAATCGCGCCCAGCCACTCTTTGATGGGACGGTGTCCTTTCCGGGAAGGTTGATACGGCGCTATCCAGCATTTCCCTTCTTCTCCTGCCCAGCCAGGGACGAAAAATACACGACGTGACAGATTCAGACCTTGACCGGTCCATGCTTCCAACTCCTTTAAAGCCTCGGCTTTTTGCTTCTGCCGTTTTGCCGCCTCGGCCTTAACAGGATCGAGGCTCGCAGGAACAGAAGGACTCATGCTCAAAGACACCTTATAATGAAGGACATGGATGAGCTGGTTTTTCCTCCACAATTTAAAGCCTTAGAGCAAAACAAGCAAGCATTTCAATCTCAGTTGATTTCGTGGTATCGCCGCAAACACCGGAAGCTGCCGTGGCGATCGGTACCCTGCCTCTATAAAACGGTGGTTTCCGAATTCATGCTCCAGCAAACGCAAGTTAAAACGGTCGTTTCCTACTTTGAGCGCTGGTTGAAAACGTTTCCTGATTTTAAGGCGCTAGCCCAAGCCTCTTCGGAAAAAGTCATGAAACACTGGGAAGGACTGGGGTATTACGCGCGCGCTAGAAACCTGCATCAGCTAGCCAAAATTCTAGCCCAACAAAAGCACCCTCCTAAGGACGCCGCGTCTTGGTTGGATTACCCCGGAGTAGGTCCTTACACGGCAGCCGCAATTACCAGCATCGCTTTTAATTCACCCATCGCTGTAGTCGATGGAAACGTCATCCGCGTTTTAAGCCGGTTAAGCGCGGACCGAACATCCCTTGCAGGAAGCAGTGACGCCAATAAACACTTCCATGCCTTAGCGCAGAGCCTGCTGAACACCACACATCCGGGGGACCACAATCAGGCCCTGATGGAGCTCGGAGCCGTCATCTGTCTTGTCCGGAATCCTTTGTGCGGACAATGCCCCGTAGGAAATTTCTGCCAAGCAAAAAAGAACGGCGATCCGAATGCCTACCCGAATC
>JACPAW010000196.1 GCA_016180605.1 Candidatus Omnitrophota bacterium
TTGGGTAAGAGTCCACCAGAGGGAATTAAGACATCCTTCTCTGCTCCGACACCCGTACCTGCCCGATCTGCGTTGACTAACTCAGGAGGAGGAAGGCTGCCGTTGTTGTAGCGTAAGGTTCTAACCCTAAAGAAGAGGTTGGATAAAGGAGTTGTTCCTGTGTACTTGAAGGTTCCTTTGATTGGGTAGATGCCACCTGCAGGGGTGCTACCTGAGGGAGGAGTCTGGGTCTTTAAGAGAACAAGCTGGTTGTTGACGTTAAGTTCTGTAGAATCAGCAAAGACGGTAGGAATAAAGGGAAACTGGGTGAAGGTTAGAAGGAAAGCGATACCCATGCGCGCTATTCTCTGGGAATAAGACATGATTCGCCTCCGCTGCTTAATAAAGTTGTTAAAGAATAACTTGCGCGCGTGAAATAGGAAGGAAAGTTGTTGTTACTCTATCAAAACTAAGGGGTAATCGCAATTATTTTTTCAAGAGTTCGCGGGCTAAAAATACCCCGATGATGGTCTTCGCATCGCAAATAACCCCAGAGCGAACCTTCGCTAAAGCCTCAGGCAGCGACAGAATGACGGGTTTGAGCAATTCATCCGGTTCAGGACAGGCCACCGCTTCTGTCAGCCCGGTAGCCAAGAACAACGTCATTTCTTCAGAGCTGACTCCGGGTGCTGCGAAAAAAGCTCCCACTCTTTTCCAGTGCTTGGCGCGCCAGCCGGTTTCCTCTTCCAACTCGCGGCGAGCGCATGCCTGTTTGCCTTCGCCAGGCTCTAAGGTTCCAGCCGGAAGCTCAAGCAGCATGCGGTCTACCGCACGACGATATTGCCGCACAAAAACAAGGCGCTGATCACTCAAGACCGGAATGATAACCACCGCTCCAGGATGCAGGATCGTATCGCGCTCAATACGGCGTTTGCCCATTTGAAGCACATCCCGCACGAGGATGAAATTTCTGGACCGATAAACGGGACGACGGCGAATCAGGCGCGGGCGCATGTTAGGGACTCTAAGAAAGCTGGGCTCCATATCCTAGTCGTTCTACAAACCGCTTATCAGACCGCCAATCTTTCTCTACCTTAACCCACAAGCCCAGGTAAATTTTTCTTCCGACCAGAGGCTCAATCTGCTTCCGAGCGGATTCTCCAATGCGCTTAAGCAAGAGTCCTCCCCGGCCGATTAGGATCGCTTTCTGCCCTTGCCGTTCCACAAACAAGGTTGCCTCAATGCGGCTGATCTGCGGCTGCTCCTCAAGCTTATCCACCGAAACCGCAACCGCGTAGGGTACCTCTTGACGGGTAGCCAGGAGAATCTGCTCTCGAATAAGCTCCCCGACTCTTTGGGTGATAGTCTGATCCGTCCGGTCCTTGGGCTCGTACCACTGCGGCCCCTCGGGAAGATAGGCAATGAGCCGCTCCAGCAGCAGAGGTATTTGTACTTCGGTTGTCGCGGATATAGGAATGCATTCGGCAAAAATCCCTGTTTTGGCGCAGGCTTCAATCAGCGGCAGGATCTTCGGTTTCTTGACCAAGTCCACCTTGTTGATGGCCGCAATGCTCACACGCTTTCCGGCTCTTATTGGCTGATGGAGGGCAAGACGTACTCTGTCAAAGACGCGTTCATCCTCCATCGTGATTCCCTTGCGGGCATCGATGACAACCAGCAAGATATCCGCCTCTGATAGGACAGAGGTCACCGCTTGCACCATGGAACGGCCCAGCGCATCTTCCGAGCGGTGCAGCCCTGGGCTATCGAGAAACAAAAGCTGTGCGTGAGGCAGCGTTAAGACGCCGAGTATCCGATGGCGGGTGGTCTGCGGCAAAGGAGAGACAATACTGATCTTTTCCCCAAGCAGTTGATTCATGATCGTCGACTTGCCGACATTCGGCCTGCCAACGATCCCGATAAAGCCGGAGCGGTGGACAGAAACACTCATGAAACTGACCCTCTGGGTTGACCATGCCGTTTGCGAGCAATCCATGCCATAAGTTGCTTATGGCCCAGGCCGTTGAGTAAATCCGCCCCTTTCAGCCATGCGCGCCGTGCCACAGCCAACCCAAACACCATCTGATCCAACTGGTCCAGGCTGTGCGAATCCGTGGAGATCGCCAGCATGACCCCGCTTTCACGCGCTCGCCGCGCTGCCGTATCGCACAAGTCAAGACGCTTAGGGTAAGCATTGATCTCCAATGCGGTGCCGGTATCCTTGGCCACCCGGAACACAGCCTCCAGATCAAGCGGATACGGGCTGCGCTGGCCCAGCAGACGGCCAGTGGGATGAGCGATGAGCGTAACGTAAGGGTTGTGCATTGCCCGGATCATCCGGCGAGTCGCTGTGGATTGAGCCAACGACGAAATCGAGCTCCTTCAGGACCTCATCGGGATAATCCATCGAACCATCCGCCAAGATATCCACCTCCGAGCCCATCAACAGCTGAAACCGACCCGCGCGGGCGTTGAACGCGCGGATCTGGCGCATCTGTTCCCGCAACCTCGCTACGGACATACCGTGTGCCACCTTAAGAAACTGTGAGTGATCACAGATCGCTAGATACTCATAGCCGCGCGATTTCCCGGCATTTGCCATGGCCTCCAATGAATCACTGCCGTCGGACCATCGGGTATGAATGTGAAAATCTCCTTTTACATCTTTGCTTTCCACAAGCTGGGGAAGCTTGCCTTCAATCGCCGCTTCAAGTTCTCCTTGATCTTCGCGAAGCTCTGGGGCCATCCAAGGAAGACCTAAAACGCGGTAAATGTCCTCCTCTTCCCTTCCTGCTAACTTTTTGCCGCTTTTGATCCGAAAGACTCCGTATTCGTTAACCTTCATTCCTTGCTTGAGAGCAAACTCGCGCAAACGGACATTATGCTCCTTGGAGCCGGTGAAATATTGCAGTGCCGCACCGAAACTCTCGGCAGACACCACGCGCAAATCCACTTGAAGCCCACCGGCAATCAGAATAGAAGCTTTCGTACCTCCTGCTGCCAAGACTCTTTGGCACAATGGAAGGCGGCACCACTTCTCTATGACCTTTCCTGGATTGCTCGCTGCGGCTAGAAGATCCAAATCCCCGATTGTCTCCTTCATTCGGCGAAGGCTGCCGGCAGTGGAAACGCGTCGCACGCCCGCAATGGCCCGCAAGTCCTTAAGCCACTCCTGGGCGATGCCAAGTGCCGTCCCCAGATCCATCCGTTCGCGGCCTTGCTTGAGAAGAGCGATTGCCTTAAGCAAGTTTTCTTCCTTCTTGGCTCCAAACCCGGCAAGTCTGCGAATTCGATGAGCAAGGATCGCTTCTTCCAACTGGGGCAATGTCGTAATCTTAAGACGTTGGACGAACACTTTCGCCGTTCTTGGCCCGACTCCCGGGACTTTCAACAACTCAAGAACGCCGGGAGAGACGTTCTGACGCAACCGCTCCAACGCGGCAATGCGTCCGGCCTTTAGATATTCCTCAATCTTCTGTGCTAAGTCCGATCCTATTCCGGAGAGTTCCGTCAATCGCTTCTCGCTGGCAAGCTTGTGCAAATCCCCGCTGAAACTCTCCAGGTTTTGTGCGGCTCGACGATACGCTCGAATCCGAAAGGGATTTTCTGCCTTGAATTCCAACAGATCCGCCATTTGCGCAAATAAGGCAGC
>JACPAW010000132.1 GCA_016180605.1 Candidatus Omnitrophota bacterium
GGCCAACCCCAAAGCCTAAGCCCATTGAGCTGGGCGACCGCATGCGCCCGCCCGATCGTCGCCATAGTACCCAAGTCGGGATAGCGGAATGCGGTGGTCGGCTGCCCCTGCAAGCGACGCATCACTTGCCGGGCGGCATGGACACCTTGACGCATCGCCACAGGGGCCAGACCTGGCAACGGCTGGCCGTTCTGTCTGAAGTGCGTGAGATCCCCAACGACGAAGATTTCTGGATGACCCAGCACCGTTAAATCCGGTTGCACTATCACCCGACCCGCTTTATCCAACTCGCAGCCGGTTGCCCGCGCAAGAAGGCCACCCAGCGGTGATGCTTGGACTCCAGCAGCCCAGAGCACGGTACGTGCCGGAATTTTAAGCCTGTGCTCGTCTTTCTCAACGATCACATGATCGTTCTGAATGTCGCCTACCACCGCCCGACTGAGAACCTGGATCCCCAACCGCGCCAATGTGGAGGCGGCACGAGCCGAAAGCCGTGGGTCGTATGGCGGCAACACGCGATCCGTCGCTTCGATCAGGATAATCTGGGCATTCGCAGAGTTGATGGCCCGGAAATTGTGGCGCAGTGTATCGCGCGCAATCTCCGCCAGGGCTCCGGCTAGCTCAAGGCCCGTAGGACCAGCACCTACGATCACGAATGTCAACCAGGCGGCGCGCTGTTGCAGATTAAGCTCCTGCTCGGCCCTCTCGAAAGCCAGGAAAATCCGCCGCCGGATCTCCGTGGCATCCTCAAGAGTCTTAAGGCCGGGCGCACGCTGCGCCCACTCGGAATGACCAAAGTAATTATGCGTGGCACCGGCAGCAACGATCAACCAATCGTATAAAACCTGAGCTTTTTCCTGCAGATGAATAACACGATTGGTTGCGTCAATATCCACGACATTGCCAAGCCAGGTTTGGACATTTCGTTGGCGTTTCAGGATTTCCCGCAGGGGTGCGGCAATATTCGCAGGCGACAATCCGCCGGTAGCCACCTGATACAGTAGGGGTTGGAAAAGATGAAAATTGCGCCGATCAATCAACGTCAACTGGACGTTTGCACGCCGCAGCGCCTTGGCTGCGCTCAACCCGGCAAACCCACCGCCAATGATGACTACACGATCCATGTGCACCCCTCTTCATTAGAACCTGTACCCATGTTCCAAGAGAAGGTAAGCCAATGCATAACCCGCGGCGATCGCCATTGCAAAGCGAGCTCCGGCAACGATCGCTGAGGCCATTGGCCGCCGATCATCGGCTAATGCACGCGCAGCAATCGGCAGAAGTACCAGGAACATCAAAAACTCGCCCAAGGGAATGTACAGCGCACAGAATTCTCCGATCATCGCACTCGCAGGCTCATACTTCCACCACCCGGCGCGATAAGCCAAGAATTCATAGATTCCCACAGTCACTCCTGCCGAGAAACCGCATACCAGTGAGGCAGTCACAGCGGCAACCCAGCGAACACGCGCCCGGATCCACCCGAAGATTCTCAAGGCAGGGTACCCTAACTCAACGATCACGCAAGCCCATGCCAGAGGCATCCACACAGGCGAGCCAAGAAGCACTACATCGTTGCCGGTTAAGTAAACTAGCCGTCCGCTTGAAACGCCATGGATGAGCCACCAGTCCACGAGAAGCTCGAAGCTGCCAGCCACCATTCCAAACCCCAGCAGCCGTGAAAGGGTATCGCCTCCTCGAAGCCGCTGCGCATCGCCTGCCCACAAATAGAGACTGCCTCGGATCAAAAGCCCCGCGTATGCCCAAAACTTTCCCATCGTGGATGCAGGATACGGAAAATAGATGGCAGCAATAACGGTGAAGGACAAACCAATGGATAGGCCAATCAGCCACGTTCGGTCTGAAGCACGGCTTAGCTCGCTGAGTCGAGCGAGGAAGGTGGGATGCTCCAACGCGGTCGCCGTCATTCTTCTGTGCCTTTGAGCTTGATGAGGATATCCACCAGATCGCGGCCTAGCTTTTCAATAGAGACTTGTTGTTTGGAATCTTTCAGGGCACCATCCGGCTGGAACGCCTCGTGCGCCCGAGGGACTGCTACTTGATCCGGAAGTACCAGAACATGGATGTTACTAAGAATCGAGCGTACCTGAACAAGGCTGCGCAGACCACCCAATCCTCCCGGCGAAGCACTCATGAGCGAGGCGACTTTCCCGACGAAACAGGCCAGCGGGGCCTCGTCCTGAGCGGAGCGGGATGCCCAATCAATGGCGTTCTTTAACACACCCGTAATGCCGCTGTTGTACTCAGGAGCTGAAATGAGCAGCCCCCCATGCGCTAGCAGGAGTTCCTTGAATTTGCGAGCATTGGGAGGGATGCCTTCTTTAGCCTCCAAGTCTCCATCGTAGAGAGGCATGGGCAGATCGCGCAGATCCAGGTCAGTCACTTCCGCTCCAGCGGCTCGTGCCGAAGCCGCAGCAATTTTGACGAGTTTCTTATTGAACGAACCGACGCGAGTGCTCCCCGCAAACGCCAGAATCTTCGGAAGGTAGGCCATGAGGCCTATCCCTTTGTCTGTTTAATGAACGTTCCGGATTGGAATTGCTCAAATGCGGTTTTCAACTCTTCCTGCGTGTTCATGACAATCGGGCCGTACCAGGCAACGGGTTCTTTGAGCGGTTTGCCAGAAACAAGTAGAAATCGAACGGATGCCTTGTCAGTCGTTACCAGCACGGTATCCCCTGCTGGCTCATAAAGGGCGACCGTTCCTTCTTTGCAGACGCACGATGGCTTCATATCGAAGTAGTTTTCGCCCACGATTTCTCGGCCAAAGGGATTGCGTCCTGGATCAAAGTAGCCCTCTCCCTCAACGACGTAGGCAAACACCGCGTACCCGGTCTTCACCGGGTGCGCAAACGACTTGCCTGCCGGCAGCGACACATCCAGATATTCAGGGTCGGTGACGATCTCTCGAACCGGCCCTTGCACATCGCCAATTTTGCCGCAAATGATTCTTACCGTAGCTCCATCGGCCGTCTTGACTACAGGGATCTGCTTCTGTATCACCTCGCGGTAGCGGGGATCCATCATCTTCTGCCCCTTAGGCAGATTCGCCCAAAGCTGGAAACCCCACATCCGACCCTTAGCACTTCCCTGCGGCATTTCCTGGTGGATAATGCCGCTGCCTGCCGTCATCCACTGCACATCGCCGGAGCGGATAATCCCCTTATTTCCCAAGCTGTCTTGGTGCTCCACGTCCCCGTCTAAAACGTAGGTGATCGTTTCGATGCCACGGTGCGGATGCCAAGGGAAGCCGCGAACATAGTCATCCCGGTTGTCGGAATGGAAGCAGTCCAACAGCAGAAACGGATCCAATTGCGGCACCTCACGAAAACCGAAGACGCGCTTTAGGCGTACGCCTGCTCCTTCAATCGTGGGGATGTGCTTCCATACCTTTTTGATTTGGCGCATCCGTTGCTTCCTTGTCCTCGTACGTCCTCGTGGTCTTGCCACGGCTGCATCAGAAATTGATTTGATCGCTCGTCTCCATATTATAAGAGGGGTCATGGGTATAACCACTCTTGGTGAGTTTTTCGACCGTAAGACGAAAATAACCTGCGGCTGCCCTTGTCTCGTTGGATCGAATGATGCCGGTAACCCCTGTCGATCCGGTGGTACCAATGTCCGTATCGCTTGCCGCACCGCTCCAACGGGTGAATACCTTAACGTTCCCAATGGGTTGACCGCGACCATCCACCACGGCAACCTGTGCCAGTCCCCGCTTCCAACCCCCGCCTCGCTGTTTGAGAGTCACGGTAATGGATTGAACGTAAAGCACGTTGGCTGGGATGTTGCGGACATCCACATCCACTGAAGAAGAAACCGTCTGGTTAGCACTGTCGGTTGCTTCAACAGTAATACTGTGCAAGCCATTGGCAACAGCCGTTGAGTCCCAGGATGCCTGCCAAGTGCCGTTGATCAAGCTCATGAGCTGAATCGGTCCACCATCGATGCGGTAGCTAACCCCCATCACCTGTAAATCATCCGTCGCATTTGCCTGAATCAAGACGGCACCGGAAACTTGGATCCCTGACGCAGGACTTTGAATGGAAACCGTTGGGAGCTGATCGGACGCATTCTGCACGGTGACAGGCTGCGATGCCGCACCCGTCAAACCCGTCGTATCGGTCGCTTCCACCGCTAAAATATGCGAACCATCCGGAGTAGCCGTTGTGTCCCAAGTCGCTTCCCATATCTCTGCCCCCACATGGACCATGGACTGTGCCGGACCTCCATCCACTCTGTAGATCACAGCGGTGACACCCTGATCATCGCTGACCTGGGCGCTAACGGTCACCAAGCCGCTTAGGGTCGCCCCGGAAGATGGCATTTGAATGGCTACTGTGGGCAGTGCACCCGGTGGGGTGGCACTTTTGTCCGCCATCCGTGCGGAGTATTCCTGAATTCTCAACAACATGGGCTGATCCTCTGGCACATACACGCCGTAACCATCGTAATCCGGCGTCCAGGTGGTATCGGTTTCATGAGCATGCAAGATCCAAGCCATCGCACCATCCGCATCATTAACGTCCAATCGGCCATACCAATCGTTGTAGATGCGTTCGCGATCCGCAAGCATCCGTCCTGGCTGTGTCGAGATTGCAGTAACCCCATCGACTCCAATTCCACTTGTATATTGGCTTGCTCCGTTGAACACCTTGACACCCACCGAACGGATTGAAGTGGACTGAAATGCCCAAGAAATGGGAAACGTCAGCGCTGTCCATTGGCCCGGAACAAGCACCGTTGCCATTCCTTCCCGCCAGACCCAGTTAGGGCCTGATTTGGTGTAAAGCACCGCTTGCAGATCCGTGGGTGCATCCGCAGGGATATACACCGCCATACGCAGCAGATCCAAGTTGCTTAAATCCAGCCCAGGATCTGAAAATTGGCGCTCTCCAGCAGCGGAACCTCCACTGGGAATCGCTCCCGTATACCACAAAGCCCCATTACCATCTTCCGAGGGATCCACGACTCGTTGCGGCGAGGTTAAGTCAAAACCCCAGTCCACACGCCAGGTTTCCGTTCCTACAGAAAACCCGCCAAATAGCTGTCGTGGAACTTTCCAGCCAAACTCTCCTAAAAGAACCGGTTTGCCGATCACACTGTGAGCATCGCTGATGTGCTCATCGATCCAAGCCATCGCCCCAGGCTCATCTAGCAGGTACGGCTCAGGATAAAGATGGAATGAAGCGACATCAATTTCCGCAACCGCACTGTTTCGCAGAAAATCCACTCCCTCCGTACCATTATGACGCCAATCCGGCCCTTTGGATGTGTACCAGCCCTCTTCCCCCGTAGCCACCAGGTGATTGGGGTCTAAAGATTTAACGTAAGCAGCCATTTCCTGGATCCAAGCCAGCAGGGTGTTGCCGCTCGGATCACTTGGGCAGCGCGGCTCATTGGCAAGCTCCCAGGCCAAGATCGCAGGGTCATCCTTGTAAGGCACACCCGTGATCGTATTGACGCGGCTAAGCACCTGTTGGACATAATTTTTATAAAGCTGCTTGGCGCAAGAGTCGGTATAGAACGCATCGTGTCCAGAGGTGACACCACACCAAGAAAGGTACTGGTTCATGCCCCCAAAATCATCCCAGTTATTCACCAAAGATAAAACCACGCGCAGCTCATAAAGATTGGCCTGTGCCAACACGAAGTCGAGCTTACGAAAGGTTGCCTCATCGTAGACTCCCGGCTGCGGCTGAAAGCAGTATCCGTCGGCTGAGGTTCCGTTGCAGAACGCCCATGTCCGGATGTAGGTATTGCCCCCAAACCAGACGGCATTGCGAAGCACTTCGTCGACCACCTGCTCTGGCTTGTAGAAGAGATGGTACTGGTTGAATCCGTTGAAATACAGGGGGCTGCCATTGACCGTAAGGAACCGACCTGAGCGACGGACAATCCCACTCGTGGCACCTGCAGTCGCACTTCCGCCAAATAGGCTGACTCCTATGAGAACGCTAAGAAACCACAGGCGCTTATGCATGACCTGATTCTCCTCTTAGGAATAACACCGCCATCATCGACCCAATCGTAAGACGTATTTTCTCCTCCGTTCAAATATTATACACCGCTAAGACGATCTTCCGGGTTAAGTGTTACAAAGAGAAATGCCGCGACAGCCCCTCCTATGAAATGAGCCACCAGATAAATCCAAAGGTTCGACCAGGAAAAAAGCCCAAGCATGGAGGCACCCACGGCCACAGCTGGATTGAAAGCACCGCCGGAGATAGGACCTATAATGGTTGCCCCCACCATGACCGTCATTCCAATGGCAAGACCGTAGAAGGAGTTGCCGGCAGTACCCTTTGCCGTTGCGACATTAAGCACCACGTAAGCCAAAGCGCATGTCCACAACGCTTCCGCGACCAAAGTCGGCAGCAACAGAGGAACATGGGCAGCTACGGCTGAAGGCCCCGTTAAGACAGGAGTCAACCATGCGGCACAAGCAGCTCCTAGTACTTGGGCAGCCATGTACGGTCCCACATCAGAGATGGGGCAGCGACCGCGCAGAAAAACAGCCAAGGTCACCGCAGGGTTGTAGTGCCCACCGGATATGTGTCCTCCTGCAAATATCATCACCATGAGGATGGAGCCAATCGCCAGTGGGGTCAGCACCCCTGCCCCACCCACAACCGCACAGCCGATGGTTAACATGAGAAAGAACGTTCCAATGAATTCCGCTAGATATTTGTGCATGGTCTCCTCTTAAGGCTTCCAGCTACACGCATCCATTCCGAATCAAGGGGCGTCCAGGAGTGCCGCAAGCTTGGTCAGATCGGTCGTTGGCAGATTGCAGACGTAGTTTTTGCAAACATAGGCTGTCGGTTTTCCTTGAAAAGGTTTTTGGGCCTGGATGAATGGAAGCAGCGCTTCGAGGGCGGGCGAACCATCCTTAGGTCGAAACGCTAAGACCGTGCGGGGAAGAAACCGCTCTTGGACAACTCGCAGCATCGCTTGAGTCTCTGGCATCGATTGAGTTGCCGCGATGACGATTTCCCGTGAAGGCCCAAACCAGAAATCAAGCGCGATTAAGAATTGGGGAAAGCCTTGCGGAAATTGGCCAACCGGAACTGAAAACGCTTGGAACTGTCGCTGGGCATAGTCCTTAAGCTCCGGATCCATTGTCAAAATACCCAGCCGGATGAGATTCAGTGCCGCCACGGAGTTGCCGGAAGGAAGAGCGCCGTCATAGAGTTCTTTCGTCTTGGCAATGAGCCGTTCGTTTTGTTCGCCGCTTAAGAAAAAACCGCCGTTCTGATGATCCCAGAAGAGCCGTACCATCTCCTTCGTGAGGCGCTTGGCGAAGCTTAGCCATCGCACTTCAAACGTGGACTCATACAGGTCAAACAATCCCCAGCTCAGGAAAGCGTAATCATCGAGGAAAGCGGAAATCGCTGCCTCTCCATTTCGGTAGCGATGGAAAAGACGACCTTCATGCTGCAACCGTTTCAGCACAAAATCCGCCGCCTCCTCCGCTGCCTGCGCATAGCGCGGCTCATTAAGGGTCTTGGCTCCATAAGCCAGGGCCCCGATCATGAGGCCGTTCCAATCGGTAAGGATCTTATCGTCACGATAAGGCCTTAGGCGCTTTTCTCTGGCTGCAAGCAGCTTGGCACGAGATGCCTTCAGCCGCTGGCGCAGTTGCTCTAACGAAGCGCCTTGCTGTTTGGCGAATGCTTCAAGCGGTTGAGGTATGGAAAGAATGGTGGTTTTATTCTCGAAGTTGCCTTCAGGTCTTACCCCATAGAATCGGTTAAACAGTGCCGCATCGAGGGGATCCAAGATCTCTTCGATTTCCTTAAGCGTCCAGACATAGTACTCCCCTTCCTTGCCCACTTTTCCGGCATCTTCTGCAGAGCGGAAGGCGCCCTGGGGGTCTTGCATGTCTTCCAGCACATACTCAAAGATGTCCCGCGCAACTTCTGCGTAGCGGGATTTGCCGGTAACCTGGTAGGCTTCCAGGTAAGCTCGTGCCAGCAGCGCCTGATCGTAGAGCATCTTTTCAAAGTGCGGTACCAGCCATTGCGGATCCGTCGAGTAACGGTGGAAGCCACCGCCAAGATGGTCGTGAATTCCTCCTCGATCCATTGCATCCAGAGTAGCCTCAACCATGGCAAGCACCTTTGGATCTTTGTTCCGTGAATAGACTCTTAGGAGAAATGACAAACTATGACTTCTTGGAAATTTCGGTGCCGGTCCAAAGCCGCCATGCAGGGAATCATAATGCTCGGCAAATTGCGCTACCGCAGTATCGAGAATGGCAGCACTCAGTTGGGTTGAGGAAGGTGCTCCTGCGCTTGCCTGAATCGCTTGCGTCAAAGATTGGCTGGAATGGAGCAGTTCCGCACGCCGACTTTTCCAAGCCTGTGCCATGGAGTGCAAGATCGTCTTGAATCCTGGGTAGCCCCCCCGGTCCTCGGGTGGAAAATACGTGCCCCCCCAAAAAGGCTGGCCTTCAGGTGTCAGGAATACACTCATCGGCCAGCCACCGGACCCCGACATCGCTTGAACGGCTGCCATATACAGGGCATCGATGTCGGGGCGCTCCTCGCGATCCACCTTGATCGCCACGACGGTTTCCCTCATCAGTTGGGCGATTTCTGCGTTGTCGAAAGATTCTTGTTCCATGACATGGCACCAGTAGCAGGTGGAGTAACCAATGGATAGGAATACGGGTTTGTCTTCCCGTTTCGCTTTTGCAAAAGCTTCCTCATTCCAGGGATACCAATCGACGGGGTTGTGTGCATGCTGGAGAAGGTAGGGGCTCTTCTCGTGAATGAGCCGATTGGGACGTGGGCCATTGGAATCGGCTGGTAGAGGCTGCAAAGATTCAACGGAAGACATTGAAATTTTTCGAGAGTAAATGATTCCACCGAGAACGAGCAAAACCACCCCTATCCCTACTCTATACCTAGTGCTTCGACCAGATTGTTTTTATGAATCGGGCTCAGCACTAGTGCCGAGCGGACCAATAGATCAACTCAATCTAGTCGAGGCACTAGCAGAAATC
Organism: Candidatus Omnitrophota bacterium; assembly: GCA_016180605.1. Taxonomy (GTDB): domain Bacteria; phylum Omnitrophota; class Gorgyraeia; order Aquiviventales; family Aquiviventaceae; genus JACPAW01. Next base: position 9,032 of record JACPAW010000132.1, read on the forward strand.
ATTTAAATGCTTGCACCTACTCTAAACAACAAAAGGCTTTTGCGCAAGTACGAGAAGTGAGTCACAAAAGCGATGTAACCCATTCCGGCCAGTTGGCGGGCACGGCGTTTGGCATATCGGTTTTCTCTCAATTGCCCTTTATGCTAAGCTATCAGACCTCATTATAATAACCAATGCGTACCCTTAGAACCCTGCATTTTTCACGCCCTATCTTGCGTCGCAAGATAGGATATTTTGGTTTTGCTCTGATCCTTTCCATGCACTCACTCTTTGCAGAACCCAAGCGCTCCTTTCACGAGCCCAGAGCCCATCCCTAAACCTCGCGCGAGGTGTAGGGATGGGCTCTATGAACGCAAGCGCGCCATCGCGATGCAATTGGAAATGGACCGCATTATGGCATTGAAACGCTCCCTGTATCAGTGACCATCCTCTTCAACCGCAACGACTTTGGCTTTCAATACGATCCCAGCACGGTTGGCGGTGTTGGCCGTGTCGATGACTTCTACGACATCCTGCCAATCTCCTAGTTCTGCCGGGGTAAAAAGAACTCGAATCACGCGCGTTCCATTCTGGGCGATATCCATGGCTGCAAAGGTTGAGGGAAACGTGATTTCGAAGTGCTGGTTACCCTTCAGCAGCCGCACGGAGGCAGTGCCATTTACCGCCGCTCCAGAATTACGAACGCGAAACTCAGCCTCTGTCGCAGGCCAGCCAAGCTGCCTTAAACCCCAGTCAATCGGCTGATTGGACTGAATCGGGCTGCTGCCTAAGGTAAAACTGCCCAGTGTCGTCGTGGGAACGTTCTCAAGGATAAAAGTACCCATAAACAATTGCCATACCCCTTCTCCACGCAAGTCCAATGCGGCAGCCTTGACACCACGCGTGAACATTCGCACTTCCTCAGGAAACGCACCTGCTGCAGTCGGTGCAAATTGGACTTGGACCGAGGGGCTTGCCTCTCCAGGACCGATTGTTGGAGAACCAAACGCAGCGCTGTTGGCAATCGTGTAGGGCCTTTGTATCTGCAAGCCCAAAACCTCTGCATCGTCGCTATCATGGCGGTTAACCCAGCGTGCGGAAAGCAACGATGAGGCTGTTCCCACATAGACCTTGCCAAAGTTCAATGGTTGCGGTTCCGGCAGCAGTTTACATCCAGCTACGACGATAAGAAATGCCACCGCCCACGCGCGATACGTTCCCTGCTTCTGCATTTTTCCCTCCACAGGATGACAGTCCATTAACGGGTTTGGAATTTTAATTTTGGAAGACCTTATACTGCCGGGGATGCTTGTAAGTCGAAACGTAACTTATGTCTGGCAATAAGGGATAAGACGTTCCGAAATAGGCATTAAAGATCAAGCGAAAGGTATTCACCGGAGATATGGAATCGTAGAGCAGACCCGCTTTTCCAGGAAGGTAATACGCATTCAGGATGGAGGTACGCTCGTTGAGCTGCTCTTGAGCATAAGCTTCGATCGACAACTCTCGATCGGGCCAAGTTGCAGCCGGGCCATGGTCGCCTTGCAGCACAATAACAGGAGGGGTCGCGGAGTGAGCAAGGAGAACTTCTAAAAGCTGTTTGAGGCGTCCGTTGAGAAAGAGCATCTGGTCGATATAGGCAGATTTTGGCTGCCATGGATTCGAGGGGGAATAGGTGATTTCTGGGATCTGACCGTTCCGAGTGAAGACATACGGCGGGTGCGGACAAACGATATGCGCAAACGTAAATTTTGGTCCTGGGATCAGGACGCTTTCTTCCAGCACTTTTAGCTGATAAAGCACCGATTTTTGTGCATCCACCTGGATAAACCGAGACTGGAATGTGAAGGCAGTGAGAGCCGTATTATGCAGCAGGGCTCGTGTAAACTCATCCAGAGAATTTGGCCGAAAGTCGAGATCGGCGTAAACGTTGCCCGCCGTACTGTCCCATGTAGAGCTGATATGAATAAATCGATAACCCAGTTGTTTTAAGGACCGTGCCACCCGATTGCGTTGGATCAATCCAAAAATCGAGAAAACCCCTTCCGCATCATGCAAGCCATAGACTCTTCGCTTCGAGGGCTTACTCGGCGAGCGTAGATACGCCATGTTCAACGAGGAAGCAAGTGAAAGGTGTGTCTGCGTGTAATTGCTTCGGCTTTGGCGGGCAATACGGAAGCCGCGGCTCTGAAGGAACTCCAGGAATGACTCATTATCGAACCCGTAAAGTTGCCGG
>JACPAW010000133.1 GCA_016180605.1 Candidatus Omnitrophota bacterium
GGAGTCGTTTTCCCTTTTTGGAAAAAACAAGTTTTTTCCGCAGGGGCTTATTTAGAGCCTCATATTTATACGAAAGCTTCCGTTGATCAACTTTCTTCTACAGCAAAGCTTTTGTATTACCGAGACAGCCTGAATGCGACAGTCAGTGTGCATCAGAAAGACAATGTCATCTTCTTAAAGGTTGGTGGGAAAACAGACGCATCAAACGGTATTGATATGGCAACTCAGGTTTTATCGGCTCACCTTCCGCTTTTGTTTCACCCTGATCCCAAAAGTGCTTTGGTGATCGGCCTGGGCAGTGGGGTGACATTAGGGCACGCCACTCGCTACCCGTTGGTTCAATTGGACTGCGCGGAATTGGATCCGGCAGTGATCGAGGCAGCCCGCTTTTTCAAAGAATACAACTACCATGTCCACGAGGACCCAAGGACTACGATTTACCCGGTGGATGGCCGTAATTTCCTCCTTGCCGCATCGCAGCCGTATGATGTGATTATTTCTGAGCCTTCCAACCCTTGGATGGCAGGGGTCGGGTACCTTTTTACGAAAGAGTTTTACGAATTGGCTAAGAGCCGCTTGGCGGCAAACGGCATCATGTGCCAGTGGCTGCAGATGTATCATATTTTTCCCGATGACGTAAAACTCATGCTGAAAACATTCCACCAGGCATTTCCGCATGTCTCGGTGTGGTCTCCGATTCCAGGAGGCCTTCTGTTCATCGGCAGCATGGAGCCCCAACGCGTGGATTACGCGGATTTACGGCGGCGCATCGGCAGGCCTGAAGTTCAGAAAGCCCTTAAAGGGATTCATGCGGATGATCCCGATGTCCTGATGCAATCATTCCTGCTTGGAAATGATGAAGTAGAAGAGTTGACGGCGAATGTCTCCTGGCTGCATGAGGATGATCTGCCTTGGCTTGAGTTCGACACTCCAAAAGCACTTTACAGTGACAACACCTTCATGCAGAATTACCAAGGGATTCAGCGTTTTAAAGGAACTGCCGGGGAAATCATCTTCGGATACGCAGCCTCGGATCGGGCAGCCTCGTTCTATCAGAAGCTTAGCCAATTCCATGAGGTTCGCGAAGAATTCGACAAGGCAATTGATTTTATGCATCAGGCAATTGCCTTGGAGCCCGACTCGGTGGAGCATCGCTTACGCTTGGCTTGGCTGGCTCAGCGGGTAAATAAATTTGCACTAGCCGAGAAAACCTTAAACGATGCCATTTCGTTATCACCCCAGAACGGAAGCCTCTATCGTGCATTGGGGCAGCTGCATTGCCAACAGAGCGACTGGAGACAGGCACGGCTGGATTATGAGCGTTTTGCGTCTTTGGAAACCCCGGATGAGCAAGCAGCGTTTGAAATAGGCCGCTGCCTGGTGCAGGGAGCAGATTTTGCCCAGGCATCGGAATATTTTCGCTCCTCGATTTCCCGGGGATCAACGGCTCCATCCGAAACGCTGCTGCTTTGGGCAAGGACTTTGCGCGAGCTGAAACAAATGTCGATGGCGGAAAGCGTGTTGCGTCTGGGCCAGAGGATGTTTCCAGAGACCGCTCTTTTTGCGTTGCTTTTAGGCCAAACGCTGTTGGACCAAGATCAGTACGAAGAAGCGCGGTCTTTTCTTGAGGAGGCATTGGTTCGACTGCCACGGAATCCAGAGGTATATTTTGCGCAAGCAAGAATGGCATGGGCTTTAGGTGAGCTGGAAAAAGGAATTATGTTTGCGCGGCACTGCTTGTCTTATGATCCTTACCACAAAGGGTCGCTTAAGCTGCTGAACGAGCAAAAAAAGAAACTGGCCCAAGTCATTCATTAAGGAGTAGGAATGAAGCAGCAACTATCTAGCCCAGCGGTAAAGAAGGCAGCTAAAACTTATCGCATTGCGGTTATCCCGGGGGATGGGACAGGCCCTGAAGTGATCGAGCAGGGCCGCCGGGTGATCGATGCAGCCTTCTCCAAAAACGATATCCAAATGGATTGGCACCTCTATGATCTAGGGGGAGAGCGGTATCTTAAAACCGGAGAGACGCTTCCAGATTCCGTATTGAAAGAACTGCGCGAAATGGATGCCATCTATCTTGGAGCGATTGGGCATCCGGATGTAAAACCCGGCATCCTAGAGCAGGGAATTCTTCTGCGGTTGCGCTTTGAGCTGGATCAATACATCAATTTGCGACCGGTAAAGCTCTATCCTGGCGTGTGGACTCCCCTAAAAGATAAAGGGCCGGAGCAGATCGATTTCGTGGTGGTGCGGGAAAATACCGAGGGGCTGTATGCCGGTGTCGGAGGTTTCTTGCGCAAAGGCACGAAAGAAGAGGTAGCCCTTCAGACTTCCGTCAATACCCGCCATGGTGTCGAGCGCTGCGTTCGTTTTGCTTTCGATTGCACCCGTAAGCGGCCGCGCAAGAAACTGACCCTTTGTGGCAAGACAAACGTGTTGACCTTCGCCCATGATCTATGGCAGCGCACTTTTAATGAGGTGGCAACGGAGTACCCGGATGTCCAGACAGACTACACCCACGTGGATGCCTGCTGCATGTGGATGGTCAAGAACCCGGAATGGTTCGATGTGATCGTAACCGACAATATGTTCGGAGACATCATCACGGATTTAGGTGCCATGATCCAGGGGGGAATGGGGATTGCAGCAGGCGGCAATCTCAATCCATCTGGAGTGAGTATGTTCGAGCCAATCGGCGGCTCAGCGCCCAAATACACGGGGAAGAACGTGATTAACCCGCTTGCTGCTATCTGTGCGGGGGCCATGATGCTGGAGCATCTCGGTCAGCCTTCTGTGGCCCAGGCAATTGAGCAAGCGGTCATGAAGGTTACAGGGACCAAACTGAAAAGCCTTGCTGCCGGAAAAATGGGGTATTCTACGACTGAGGTAGCCGACTTAGTAATTGAGGAACTCGGTTAGTTCAGGCTGGAGGCTAGAGGTATTGTTCTTACCTTGTACCTTGTACCTTGTACCTAGAACTTTTCATGTGAGAGGGAATCATGTCACGAAAGCGGTATAACGTAGCAGTCGTGGGAGCTACCGGTGCGGTGGGTACAGAAATGCTGCGCGTTTTGGCACAACGCCGTTTTCCCATCAAAGGGCTGCATCTTTTGGCATCCCAGAATTCCAAGGGCAGAAAAATCCGGTTTGGCTCGAAGATCTATCCCGTTGAGCCGCTTCAGGCGCAGTCTTTCGATGGCATGGATGTGGCACTCTTTAGCGCTGGGGCCTCTCGCAGCCTGGAGTTTGCCCCGGAGGCAGTTAAAAGGGGAGCGATCGTGGTGGATAATTCCAGTGCTTTTCGAATGGCACCGGATGTGCCGCTGGTTATCCCGGAAGTCAATAGCCATGCTCTTTTACAGCATCGGGGAATCATTGCCAATCCGAACTGTTCGACCATCATCCTCCTTGTGGCTTTAGCACCGCTTCATCGTGCGGCACGCATCAAACGGATCATCGTGGCCACTTATCAGTCGGTTTCAGGAGCAGGAGCAAAAGCCATGTTCCAGCTTTATGATGAAACCAAACGAGCATTAAGACAGTGCGGAGTTCGCCCGCCCCGGCGATTGCTAAAGGCGGGCCGGGGGAGTTCGGAGTTCGGAGTGAAGCCAAAACTAAAGGGGCGCTGGGGATTGGGGCTAAGTCCTTTGCCCAAGCAGATTGCATTTAATGTGATTCCCCAGGTGGATGTGTTCTTGGAAAACCGCTATACCAAAGAAGAAATGAAAATGGTCAACGAAACCCGCAAGATCTTGGAAGAGCCGCAGCTTGCCGTGACCTCCACCTGTGTCCGTGTTCCGGTTTTTTTGGCACACTCCGAGGCCGCTTGGATTGAGACCGAGCATCCATTGTCTGTAGAGGAAGCCAGCCGGTTATTGCAAGAGGCTCCTGGTGTCAAGCTGGTGGATTCTCCTAAGTCGGGTACTTATCCATTGCCTGTGGATGCAGGTGGCCAAGACAAAGTTTATGTGGGAAGGCTGCGCCAAGATGAGTCCATCGCGAATGGCCTTGCCTTGTGGGTCAGCGGTGACAATTTGCGCAAGGGAGCTGCCACCAACGCCGTGCAAATCGCAGAATTACTCATTAAAACACCATAATGGGGCGGTGGGTTACTTTCGCTATTGGAGTAGGGCTATGGGGTATTGTCTGCGTATCAAGCAGCGCTGAGACGATTTACCTAAAGAATGGAAAGAAAATAAGCGGGACTATTATCAAACGCGATACGAATACTATTGAAATCAAGCCTGAGGATGGGGGGCGAGTACCATATTGGTTGGATGAAATCGAACGAATTGAAGGAGAAACACTTCAAGAGACCCCTATCGTACCGCAACTGCAGCAAAGTGTTGTGTCGAATGAGTCCAGCGAAGAATGGGCTGAATTCTCCGATTCGAAAGTAGGCATTCGTATGTGGTACCCAAAAGGCTGGCAAGCACAAACAGGTAAAATTAGCTACGGGGATGGATACCGATTAATGCTGACCCCTCAACCACCAGATCCTCAGAATCCAAAAGCACTTCTTCCTACTGTTGTTGACCTATCAAAGATTTATCAGGCTTCGGCTACGATGAAGTTAGGTGACGGTGAACCACTAGAAAGACTGAATCGATATGTAGAGCGTTTCCTCACCACAGGAGGCGCTACAATCGTTGAGGAACGGTCACTACCTGTTCAAGATGCGGCTACCCGATACTTTGAGGCACATGTACGGGATGCATCTGGATTGCCACGTCGATATCTAATCGTACTGGCCGCCTTACGGCGTGACGTCTTAGTCACCATGTTCTGTGAATCGCAGGATAGAGATACTTTCGAATGGTTGCGTTCAAAATGTGAGGCAATCGCACGTCGTATAGAACCTTTTTCATTTGAAGCGACGCATCGGGATAACATGAGGGTACATTCGCAATCTATAGCGGTGCCCACCTCATGGAAAGTATTGCCGCGTGAGGAGTCTAACGTCCAGAGGTTCCTTACCCACCAAGATCCTACCAAGGCCCTCATGGTGGGAATCAGTTTCCATGTGTTAGGAGATCAACCGTTTAAAGAGTGGTTAGAGGAAGAGGGGGCGATATTGAGCAAGGAACATCATGCTAAGTTGCTACGCCCGGCCACAGAGACCATTATTGGTACCATTCAATGGACGACACTGGTATGGACGGCTATATTGGATGACCCACAAAGTCGTATTGGAGCGCCAGTAACCATTGAGTCATACTATGCTCTTTTAGGTAATGGGGAAGTTATTAAAGTGGAGGTTTTTGGGCTATCAGAGCGTTTTGCTGCGCTAGAGCGAAAAGACTTAGAACGCTGTTTGGCTAGTTTCCAAAAGTAGCAGGAATGATGAATCCAGGATGCGGCTGCGGACGTTGAAGCTGACGATTGCATACATTGGGAAGCGGTACGCGGGCTGGCAAGTCCAGAAAAACAGCATTCAGCAATCAGCATTCAGCAATCAGAGAAAACAAAAACCCACGGTACAAGGAACATTGGAAGAAGCACTCCAGCGGATCGTGCAAGAGCCGGTGCGTGTGATCGGCAGCGGGCGCACGGATAGCGGGGTGCACGCCTTATCCCAGGTAGCCCACATTAAGATTCGCTCTACCATTTCCTGTAGGAAGCTATTGGGCGGTCTGAACCATTTGCTTCCTTCCGATATTTCCGTAATGGACGTGCAGCAAGTGAGCGATGATTTTCATGCGCGCTTCGATGCGCTTCGCAAGTGCTACCGCTACCGCGTTTTTATCGGCTCTGTCGCATCCCCCTTTATCCGGCCCTATGTTTATCCTATCTCTGCCCCCTTGAATCTAAGCAAGATGCGCCGTGAAGCCATCCATTTAAGAGGCCGGCACAACTTTCGAGCTTTTGCGCACATAGGAAAGAGAGCCATGACGACAAAGCGTGCCTTGTTCAAGGCGCAAGTCCGCCGAGTGGGGGATGAGCTGCACTTTGAGTTCGAAGGAAATGGATTCCTGCATACGATGGTTCGCAGCATGGTGGGCACTCTGCTGGATGTAGGAAGAGGCAGACTTCCGGAAGGAACCATTCAACGGCTGCTTAAGACCCACAAGCGAGAACTCTCGGGGACTACGGCACCCCCGCAGGGACTGACCTTAGTTTCTGTTACTTACGGTAAAGAGTGATGACTCAGAAGCCGAGTCGAGTCGCGCATCATCGAGAACCTGAGCGCTGGGGATCCAAAATCGGCATCATTTTGGCAGTTGCCGGAAGTGCCATCGGTCTTGGTAATTTTCTGCGTTTTCCCGTGCAAGCCGCGCAAAATGGCGGCGGGGCTTTTATGATTCCTTATTTTGTCGCCTTGCTTCTTTTAGGAATTCCGTTGGCGTTGGTGGAATGGACCATTGGCCGTTTCGGAGGAGCTCATGGCCACAATACCGCAGCCGGGGCATTTGGCAGCATGTGGCGCTGGAGGGGGGCTAAATATCTGGGGCTCTTGGGCGTTTTCGGGCCTTGGGTCATTTTCCTTTATTACATTTATGTGGAAAGCTGGACGTTAGCCTACGGTTATTTCTCAATTACCGGTTTGCTCAATGATGCCCATGATCAAGCCGGACTGGTTGCATTTTTGCGCTCTTTCCAAGGTCTTTTACCGAGTGGCGTCTTCCGCGACATCGGTGCGGCTTATTTTTTCTTTCTTGTGACTTTTGGAGTGAACCTGCTTGTCCTTGCCGGAGGCATTCGAAGGGGAATTGAGCTGGTTTCCAAGATTTTTCTGCCCCTTTTGTTTCTTTTTGCCGTGATTCTCGTCATCCGCGTTTTCTGGCTGGGCGCTCCGCATGAGATGCATCCGGAATGGAACGTGATCGAAGGGCTAGGTTATCTATGGAATCCCAATTTCTCCGTGCTGGGAAATTCTCGCGTTTGGTTGGCGGCGGCGGGTCAAATCCTGTTTACGCTTAGCGTGGGAATCGGAGCCATTGTGACCTACGCCAGTTATCTAAAACGCGATGAGGACGTCACCCTTTCCTCTCTGACTGCAGTCGGCATGAATGAGTTTGCAGAGGTGATCCTGGGCGGCTGTCTCATCATCCCCGCTGCGTTTGCTTTCTTTGGGCCGCATCAAATGACGGAGATTGCCAAAGGGGGTGCTTTTAATCTTGGGTTTGTGACCATGCCTTTGGTTTTTGGCAGCTTGCCACTGGGGAATTTATTCGGTTGCTTGTGGTTTCTGTTGCTTTTTCTGGCAGGCATCACCTCGTCTATTTCTTTGGCACAGCCGGTGATTGCATTTTTTCAAAATGTTTTTGGTTTTAAGCGCAATAAGGCGGTGGGGATCTTTGGGATTTTGAGTTTTCTTTTAGCCCAGCCTGCCATTTGGTGGCTTGGCTACGGGGTCGTCGATGAGATGGATTTTTGGGCGGGGACGGTTTGTCTTGTGATATTTGCTCTGTTGGAAGTGATTCTTTTTGGTTGGGTTTTCGGAATGGAACATGGATGGCGACAGATTCATCATGCCGCTCAGATAAAGCTGCACTCTGTTTTTAAAACGGTCATTCGTTATGTAACACCGGCCTATCTTTTGTTTGTGCTCGGTTTCTGGTTGTACGACAACGCAAAGACCACCATCTTGATGGCAGGGTTAGACCCTGCCAATCGACCTTATGTGATGGGGACGCGCTGGATGCTGATTGGGCTTTTTCTCATCTTGGCTTTGAGCATGCGCTGGGCGCTAAAACACAGAAAGCCACATGAAGCTTGAAGGTTGGCTTTTTCTGTCGATTTCCTGGCTCTCGATTGCGGGTTTGTGCTTTTACTGTTTCCACCACATCCTCCGCCACCACCGCAAGTCCCGCCCGCGGGAATGAGGTTTTCGACGAATAGGACAGCGTCTATCTCTCGAAGTCGTTGACAAGTGGTGGGGGGCAGGGTACAATATTTCCTCGTTTTTGATGACCACCACAATCCCCGATATCAAGACCTTCCAGCACCGATGGCTATTGATTGATGCCAAGGACCAGGTGCTGGGCCGTATTGCAAGCCGCATTGCTTTGTTGCTTCGCGGCAAGCATCGAGTTACTTTTACGCCGTTTTTGGATACGGGCGACCACGTCGTCGTCATTAACGTAGATAAAGTGCGCATCACGGGCAACAAGCTCACCCAGAAAATGTACCAGCGCTATTCCGGCTACCCTGGCGGCCAGCGCGTGAAGAACCTGCAACGGTTGATGCAAACTCACCCAGAACGGGCATTGCAACTGGCTGTGAAGGGGATGATGCCAGATGGTCCGCTGGGTCGTCAATTGTTACGGCATCTTAAAGTATATTCCGGGACAAACCATCCCCATATCGCGCAACAGCCAAAACCGGTGAATCTTCAATCCTAATGGAAAACGAGAACCCAGATTTAACAGCAAGCACGGAGCCTTCTGCTCCTGTGGTTGAAACTCCGGTTCAAAAGCAAGCACAAACAACCTCAAAGTCACCGGTGAATGCCCCATGGGGAACAGGCCGGCGCAAGGAATCTGTAGCACGGGTTCGCTTGATGCCAGGCAGCGGAGCTATTGTGGTCAATAACCGCTCGTGCGATGTCTATTTTCCTCGAGAGACGCTGCGTCTGGCAATCCGCTCTCCGCTTCTATTAACCCATCAATTAGGCAAGGTGGATGTTGCGGTCACAGTGCAAGGTGGAGGGACGAGCGGACAAGCCGGCGCAATCAAATTGGGAATCGCCCGGGCTCTGGTACGGCAAGATCCGGCACACAGGCCTGTTCTTCGCGAAGCAGGATTATTGACTCGGGATCCAAGGGAGAAGGAACGGAAGAAATACGGCTTGAAGTCCGCTCGTAAACGATTCCAGTGGACCAAGCGTTAAAGGTCTTCTTTGCGTCGTTTGTATGCTATCATGACAACCATCCAACCCCATAGATGTCACGATTACGCGTTGCGATTGCCGGAGCTACCGGCTACGCCGGTGAAGAGCTCATTCGGTTGCTGCTGCATCACCCTTTCGTCGAAATCACATCCCTGGCAGCCTCAGCGAAATGGGAAAAACCCATTGCGCTCGCATCGTTTTTCCCCCGTTTCTCTGCAACGTCCAACCTCTTAATCGAGGCGTTTGACCCTACTCGCATTGCTCGCTTTTGTGACGTCGTTTTTTTAGCCCTGCCTCATGGCCTTGCCATGAACGCCGTTCCCGCCTTTTTATCTGCCGGCTGCCGCGTCATCGACCTATCCGGGGATTTCCGCCTGAAAGATCCAACCCAATACCCGCAATGGTACGGCTTGCCCCATACTCACCCGGAACTGCTCCAAGAGGCTGTTTACGGGATTCCTGAGCTTTTCTCGAAAGAGATCGCAAAGGCCCGCTTGGTAGCCAACCCTGGTTGTTATGCCACCTCTGTCATTCTTGCTTGCGCGCCATTGCTTAAGACCGGATGGATCGAAACCGATTGCATCATCGTCGATGCCAAATCCGGGTTAACCGGTGCCGGGCGCAAATCGGAAAGCCATCTGATGTTTTCCGAAATCAACGAGAATTTATGGCCTTATAAGGTCAATGGTCATCCGCATACGCCTGAAATAGAGCAAGCCTTGCGCATTTTTGGCGGTACAAACGCACCCTCCATTTCCATGGTGCCGCAGGTTGTTCCCGTAAACCGCGGGATTCTTTCTTCCATTTATCTGCGACTGCAAAAACAAGTCACCGAAGAATCCGTGGGGTCTATCTACCATGAACTCTATGATCAGGCCCCCTTTGTCCGCCTTCGCACCTTTGGTAACTGGCCCAAACTGTCGGAGATCTCGGGAACTAATTTCTGTGACATCGCTTTTGCCGTGGATGAAAAGAAACGGCTGCTCATTCTTTTTGCTGCAATCGATAATCTCCTAAAAGGAGCGGCAGGTCAGGCTGTTCAGAATTTGAATCTCATGTGTGGGTTTCCGGAAACCACGGCACTTTTGTGATGAAACACAACACCGATTACCATCTTCCAGCTAGCATGCGTTGGATCAAGGGGGGAGTTACCGCTGCAGAAGGATTCGTAGCCAATGGAGTCAGCGCGGGGATCAAGCTCAGCCGCAAGCCGGATCTTGCCTTGGTTCTTGCTGAAAAACCCGTGACGGCTGCTGGAATTTTCACCAAGAACCGCGTTCAAGCGGCACCGGTTCTTATCAGTAAGCAGAGGCTGCGCTTAGGACAGAGCCGGGCGGTTCTCATCAATAGCGGTTGTGCGAATTGCTTGACGGGTTCGGTTGGTTTCAAGGATGCGAAAGCGCTCGGAGCAGCGCTGGCAGAGTCTTTGAAAATTCCAGAGGGGGAAATTCTCCTTGCCTCAACCGGTGTTATTGGCCGGCGGCTTCCCGTTTCCAGGATCATTCGGCATATTTCACAGCTCATCGAGACCGCATCCGACACCCATCATACCCAGGCTGCAGAAGCCATCTTGACGACGGACTTAAAGCCAAAGGAAGTGGCGCTGGAAGTTAAGATCGGCAAGCAGCGCTTTCGAATCGGAGGAATGGCTAAGGGTTCCGGTATGATTGCCCCCTCACTGGCCACGATGCTTTGTGTCATCACAACGGATGCCGATGCGGAGGCCGGGTACTTGAGGGCATTGTTGCGCCGTTTTTGTGAGTCCACCTTTAACCGCATCACGGTAGATGGGGATATGAGCACAAACGACACCGTCTTTGCGCTTGCCAGCGGTCGATCTGGAGTTTCGACTCGAAATGCCACGATGCACAAGCACTTTGCCCAGGCATTGCGCACCGTCATGGAGCGGTTGGCTGTTCTTTTGGTCGAGGATGGGGAGGGAGCTAGCCGGCTCATGGAGGTTCGCGTTACCGGTGCGAAAAATTCGCGCCAAGCATTGGCTTGCGCGCGGCAAGTGGCCAATTCCCCACTGGTTAAAACGATGCTAGCCAGCGGCGATCCTAACGTAGGACGCATCGCAGCCGCCGCAGGAGCTTCAGGGGCAAGCTTTGACATTGAGGATTTGAAAATTACAATCGGTCCAGCGGTTGTGGTTAAGCGCGGGGCTGTTTGCCGCTTCGATAGGGCAGCCGTGCGGGAGATCATGCGCCAGGCTTCTGTGACGATCGGAGTTCACTTCGCAGCCGGGCGGTTTGAAGAGTCGGTCTTAAGCTGCGATTTGAGCGAAGAGTACGTGCGAATCAACGGCTCGTATCGATCGTAGTGGGCGTCGTCGTCGTAGCCCGGCAGGGCCGCCGCCG
>JACPAW010000188.1:0-1115 GCA_016180605.1 Candidatus Omnitrophota bacterium
ACTAACCAAAAGCCCAGCGGGTCCTAATAGCCCAAAGACGATAAATGGAGCAACAAACTTCGAAATCGCACTGAACACAAAACGACTCGTCAAGAAGCGGCCGATACCGATGAAAGCGGTCAAGAGCATTAAGATCGGCAAGCTGATGAGATTCCGCTTGCCCAATGCAATTTCCGCTGCCCGGCGCTCCATGCGGTCAAGACCCTTCTCAGCGGCTTTAGCAACCCAGGAGGTCGGCAGAATGGTAGGGAGAGCCTTCTCGCCTAAGCCCTTAGCACCAAGCTGTTTGGCAAATTCCGTCGCAACAATATTCTCAATGCCGTTGACATCATGGAAGTCGCGGTTGGCACCGAAGACAAATTGTTGAGTTGCCCCAGTCAGCGGTTTAATGAGGAAGGAATTCACGACCCACAACGTCGTGATGGTAAGGGGCATGCGGAGGTATTCTTGGAAAATATGCAGGTACTGGGAAAGGAAGGCTGGGCCTTCTTGATGAGTGGATTTCTTTGGCTCTGCTTTGGAGGCAGCGCGGAATGCCTCGATGAGGATATGGTACAGTGCGGCTTCGCTAAGATTCAACTCCTTTACCCACTCCCAGCCTGGCTTATCGAAGACATCGGGTTGAATCGAAGGACCAAGCTGGCCACGCTCGGCCATCTGCTTGAGTGCTTTGGCTATGTCCCGAGGATCAGCGAACTGTTTCTCCAATCGTTCCATCAGGACATCCAAGGAGCTAGCGGAAGTGATGGCCTGGTACGACTGCGGCGGTGCGCGACCAAGAGCGCGACGAAGAACGGATCGCAGAATGAGTACGGTGTAGGCAATCCCAAATACCCCTCCAATGGCAAACAGATCCTCCATACCCAGAACAGGCGGCAGGAAACTCAACCAGGATCCTGTGAAACTTGCCGCCGTCTGAAGAAGGGGTGCCGCAAAGGTGGCCAGCGAGACAAACAGTCCTGGTGTGAAGAGTCCAAGGAGAGAAACGACAAGACTGGCAGCGATCAATCCACCAGCAACCCACTGCCGACCAGAGACTCGACGCAACGCTTCCCGCAGGTACGTTCCTGAGAAACTCGTTGGGTGAAGGGCAACACTTGCCACGTAGGCTAGGG
>JACPAW010000188.1:1144-3368 GCA_016180605.1 Candidatus Omnitrophota bacterium
GCTCGGCAGGCTCTGCAAGAAACCATCCATCAATGGCAGCGTTGGGGTAACGATGCGCACCACATCCATAAGGTGAGAAAAGATCACGGGCACCATCGAAAAAACAGGAATCGCTCCTACTGGTATTAATGAAGAACGCAGCGCATCCAATCCGACATCGAAACTCAACAGACCGGCAAGCTGCCCAGCGAAGCCAAACACGAATGCCAGTGGTAGTCCGATACCGGCAACTAAGGCAAGCAACACGATGAGTCCACATGTCGCTGTTGATTCTGTAACCGTTGTTGTTACAGCGCTACTGTCAGTAGATGATTCTTCCTCGCTTTCAGCAGTTTGTTTTTTCTGCTCACGGATATCGTGGCGAGCTTGAGCCAATCTCCGCGCAGTATCGTTATTAAACTCATCGGAGAGTTCGGAGGATCGCCGTGTAGCATTATTGATAGCATCGCCGACACTCTCCATTTGCTTCTGAATCGACTCCATCTGCCCAATATTTCGTGCCGCTTGCAATTGCTCCTGCAAACGCTGCATTTCCTGCTGCAATCTCTGAGCATTTGCTCGTGCTTGTTCATCCGATATACGGTCACCTCCTGCGATGGGTAGCATTAAGGTAACGTGATCGCCTCCACGCAGTTGGCGTTCGTTGGGCGAGACCACCTCGTTATTCACAACCACGAGCAAGTCTGTGCGCAGAACACCATCCTTAAGCAGCTCTCTCTCCAGTGCTTCCCTACGAGATGCGTCGGCTGTCGAGACAAAACGCTCCACAGCGGATTGCACCGTCTCTCCGGGTTGAATAGAAACAGACAGTCCTGTGCCACCTGCTGCTTCTTTCAAGGTTGCCCCAAGGTGCAGCGTCACATTTGGCAACAGATCATGACCCGCAACTCCTGGCCCGCCGCTGGGGGCGAGTAGTGCTATCAGAATTTCCTCGCCTCCCTGCAGCCGATGCCGCGGCCGATCCCGAGGGGCTACGATCTCGTTATTGATAGCGACGACCAAATCGGCCCGTAAGTTTTCATGCCGAAACAGCTCTTTTCTCAGAGCTTCTCTATGAACAGGATCCAACTGCGATACAAATCTCCTGATAAAGGTTGGCACGGTTTCTCCGGGACGAATCGGTATGGTCAACCTTGTTCCACCCGCCGCTTGTCCTAAAATCGATCCAAAGTGAAGGGTTACTCGTTTTGGTTCCTCAAAGAGCCTGATCATACTGTCTTGCTTGTTCTTGGAAAGCTGAAGATCGGCAGCCAGTTTTTCCAATTCGGATCGTTTCAGAGGAGCGCCTTCCGATCGACTGGCGATTTGTCGCTCGGCCTCGTCAATTTCCGCAAGGGTAAGATAGATCGGCAGCCACCCTAAGGATTCGTAAAAACCAATAAAGGCACTGTGCAGATGCAGCGGATAAACGCCCAGCTCACGGGCAAGCCGTACTAAACCGACATCTCCCTTGTAACTCTCAGGATCGGCATTCAGTTTCGCCTGAGCCTCAAAGAAGCGCTCCCACTCCAGGTATTGCACTCCCGCAATCAAATCTTGTTTCATTTGAGCAGGCATCTGGCGACCAAGCGCTTGCAAGCTGACCCTTCTTCCTGCCTGGCCTCCTATCTCGAATCTAAGGTAGCCCTGATCGACAGCCTGCTGGAGTACCCGCGCGAGATAGAACACCGCTTGCCCTCGATATCCTTTGAATCCTTGCAGCACATCGTTCAATCGCTGAAGCTCTGGATCTGCCGTGGTGGGAATGAGTTGCTGCCGTTGGGTCATCGCTTCAAAAAGTTCCTCGTAAGAATGGATCACTCGCGGCCTAAAATCCACTTCAGGAGCTTGAAGCTGGTCGTTCAACGCTTTCGTTGTGAATTCGATTTCAGAAACCAGGAGATTGAAAGCATCTTGCCTGATCTGTCCTTCTCGGGTACTTCTGCCTAAGAGCAGTTGAATGACATCGGCTGCTGTGACGAGAGTATGAAGCACTTCCAAAAGATCCTTGCTTGCTCTTTCTGTGTTGAGTACTAGCTGCACGCTCTGTACCATCATGATGGCATCTTCGAGCAATCGTTGCTTGTTAGCACTCTCGATGGCAGCCGGGTCCGACAGGCGCTGGTAATCCGCCATAATCGCTTGGGCAATTTCTGGTCCTACCAGATCGGTCAGCTCTTGAAGACGCCGCGCGTCTGCATTTTCCCCTGGCTGCTGGCTGCCACCGGCCATCGCAGGAACGATG
>JACPAW010000134.1 GCA_016180605.1 Candidatus Omnitrophota bacterium
ATCCACCAGCAAAAACGGGTAACGATGGGGGAGGATTTTTTGGATCTGAGTGATGTCTAATTTAGGCCCCACCATCACTTCTGAACTTGCGGATTGGAGGGAGCCCAGCTTCCATTGCTCCATCGCTTGCGTAAGCTTCTTCAATAGCTTGACGTTAAGCGGATGGCCGCTTTTGACGGCAATCACGTGGGCCTTTAGGTGAGCGCCTAAGAGGTACAGGTCTCCCAAGAGATCTAGGATCTTATGCCGCGCAAATTCATCTTTAAAACGCAAGGTGTTATCCACCACCCCCTTGTCGCCTACAACCAGGGTGTTCGTGAAATTGGCCCCCTTGCCGAATCCTGCCGCCCGCAGCGCCTCCGCCTCCTCTTTCAGGCAAAATGTCCTTGCCGGAGCAATGGCCTCTTCAAAGGAAGCCGGGCCATTGAGCGCAAAAGAGACGAACTGGGATTGTAGGGCAGGATGGTTGTAGTCCAGCATATAGGAAATGCGCAGCGTGTGATACGGGAACACGGCGATGGAAGACTCTCCTTCTTCCACAAAAACGGGCTCTCGAAGAGAGAAGTAGCGGCGTGGTGCGGACTGCTCCGTCACGCCGGCTGCTCGGAATTGCTGCAAGAACTGGATCGAGGAACCATCCATCCCCGGCATCTCCACACCGGTTATTTCCACATAGGCATTGTCGATCCCGGCACCCCATAAGGAGGCCATAAAATGCTCTACCGTTTGGAGCTCCACTCCGTCGCGGGAAACCGTGGTGCGCCGGATACTTTTGTTGATGTCCACCACCTGGGCTGACTTCACGGGAATGGTGGGCCGATGGGGAAGATCGGTGCGGACGAAGACCACCCCCGAATCCGGTGGGGCTGGAAGAACGCGCAATGAAACGGATTCCCCGGTATGGATTCCCACACCGTTCATGAATACTTCTTTGGCGATCGTCCGCTGCAATTCACTCATCCCCTCACCTATTTCTGCCCCGCCGAATGGCGGGGCACTGAACGCCACCACTCGGCAATCTTTCGCAGGCGTTCAGCGGCCTGCGGCCGGGAAATAGGTGTGGGGATCATCCCCACACCTGCTGCAGTCCCGCCAAAGGCGGAACGTGGCCGTACGAAGGTTTTAAGAACAAGGAAACGGCCATGACGGTATCTTTCCTTCGCCAGGCCGAATAGGAAAAAGGTTGATTCATTCTAGGAAAGATACCGTCAGCAGCAGGTGTGGGGATCATCCGCTGCCTTACCGATTGGTTGCTGCAGCGCTTTTGGCCGCGCGGCTATTGAGGACTTGGAGGATTTCATCCGATAAATCGTAAGCATCTTCCCCGTAAAGAAGAGAGCGTTCATCGACAATGAGCGAAAAACCGTTTGCCTTGGCATAATCTTTGATGGCTCCTTGGATATCATCGAGGATGCTTTTGGCTATCTTATCGCGCTCCCGCCTTAAATCGCGCACGGCGGTCGTTCGAACCCGCTGCAATTCATCCGCCCGCTCCTCGATTTCTCGGCCTTTTGAATCACGGGCCTCATCGTTGAGCAACTCCAGGTTTTGCCGCAGCTTCTTCAGCTCATTCAAGCGGCCTTCCAACTCGGCTTCCTTTTGCTTGCCCCGCTTCTCCAACACCACATCGGAGCTTTTCGTACGCTGGTAATTGTCGAAAACCTTTGCGATGTTGATGTATCCGATTTTTCCTGCCTGTGCCCATGCAGGAAGATCCGAGACAAGAGACATGATACAAGAGACCAATAACAAGAAAATGAACCGTTTGTTTTTCTGTCTTCTACAACGTGCGGTCTGGGCCATCTCTTTTATTTGTTCCCCATCTGCTGTCTCATGTCTCATGTCTCATGTCTCCTAGAAACTTCTGCTGATGTTGAAATGGAACCGGGGTTTTCGCTTTTCATCGGGTATTTCGTTAAGCGGTATTCCAAGGTCCAAGCGTACCGGGCCAATGGGTGTGTTCACGCGCGCGCCAATGCCGGCACCGGACTTAAAGGATTCCGCATAATCGCCAACTCGTCGCCAGACATCCCCGACATCCAGAAACACCGTCCCCTTTAAGATCGGTCTGCCCCGCTCATCCTTAACGATCGTCAACACTTCCTCCAGAGTACCTACCAGTGTCGCTTCGCCTCCAATCGGATCGTTGGAACTCGGGTCGCGCGGACCCACGCGGCGCTCACGGAAACCACGGATGGTACCGGAGCCTCCTCCAAAGAAGCGCTCAAAAATGGGTACCTCGGATGTGCCGGAATAGGCTTCCACAATTCCTGTCCGCAGCCGCAGTTCCAACACCAGCCGATCCAGATGCGGCAAATAAGAGCTGGCTCCGGCTTGCAGCCGGTAAAAATCCTTATCCGCCCCAAAAACGCCCCCTGCCAAATCCCCCGATGCGAAGGTAAACCATCCCTTGGTGGGGTCAAAGCGGTTATCGCGCCGATCCCAGGAGACCGAGGTCCCTACCATGCTAATGGTGTTGCGGCCTTGTTCAGCCTTTAGGTCCGCGGAAGCCTCTTCGACCACATCCGAAATGTCCGTGCGAAAGAGCTGGTAACTCAACCCCATGTTGATCCAGTCTGCGAATTCTCGGCCGAAACGCAAACCCCCTCCCCGCTGCTCCTCCTCGAATCCCAACCCCAAGCTGCTGCTGCGCAGGCGAGTGCGGTTGTACAAATCGAGGCCAAAAGACACCGGATGGCCCATGAGCCAGGGTTCCGTAAAAGAAAGATCAAAGAATCTCCGCACGCTGCCGACTTCCGCGCGGAAACGCAAGTCCTGCCCTGCACCGGTAAAATGGGGGAAGTTGCGCCAATCGAAGTTGCGCTGCTCTACTTCCACCAGACCAATCAGGCGATCCACAGAGGAGAACCCGCCGCCAAAACTAAAACTGCCCGTCTTGGTCTCCTTAACCTGGACGATCAAATCTTCATGGTCGGGGGTTTCCGTGGCTTCCGTTTCCACATTCACTTCTTCAAAGTAACCCAAGTTATAGAGGCGATCCAGCGACTTTCGAATCTTGGCACCGTTGAAGGCTTCTCCCGGATGAATTCTCAATTCCCGGCGCACCACGGTGTCCTTCGTCCTTAGGTTTCCTCGGACATCGATGCGGTGAACATAAACGAGATCATTTTCCCGGACATGGTAAGCCAAATTAACGCGCTTGGTGGCATCATCCAGTTGCGGATCGGCAGTCACCTCAGCGTGGATATATCCCCGATCGCCGTAGTACTGTTTGATCAACCTTAAATCCTCTTGAATGCCCTCGTCACTAAAAACACTGCCGGGCTTCAAACGAATGAGCGTGCGGATTTCCCGTTCTGGAAAAAGTGCAACACCATCCAGTACTACCTGACCCACGCGGTGCTGCAAACCCTCGTTGACGGTAAAGTGCAGCACCAGACCTCTGCCGGAAGGATCGCGGTAAACCTGATAAGCAGCTGCAATGTCCTGATAGCCGTGCTTGCGATAAAAGGCGCGCAGCCGTTCCAAGTCCTCTTCCACCACTTGAGGATCATAGGTGCCCGGGGCAAACCAGAAGCGCTTCTTGGTTTTAAGCACTTTGCGCAGCCGTTTGTCCGAAAACGCTTGATTGCCTTCCATGAGAATGCGTTTGACCCGCATGCGCGGGCCTTCATCAATGAGCACGTAGAGCCGAGCCCTGTTAGAGGCCTCATCGGTTTCCACGCGTGTGACGACCTCGCTCTCGGAAAAACCTTTGCGGCTGTACTCGGCCTTGATCAAATCCGCCCCCTGTTTGACTTTCCGCGGATCATAGAGTTCGCCGCTTTTTAAGCCAAACAATTCCGCCAACCGCGGCTTGCGAAGAAAACGATTTCCTTCGAAACGGATCTCAGAAAGGGTTGGTTTCTCCTGAACAATGAACACCAGCCGAAGACCTCCGAGAAGCTGTTGGACTTCTGTGCGCACATCCGTAAAGTAACCCAGCGCAAAAATGCGGCGAATATCTTCACTCACGACGGCATCTTGGTAGGCAGAGCCCGGTTTGGTCTGTACCTTAGCCAGAATCGTTTCCTGAGCAACACTTTTAGCACCCCGGACTTCCAGTTCGACCACTTTGGCCCCTTCCTGTGCGAGCACCGGAAGGGCCAGGGTGAGCACAAAAAGCAGTGCGCCCAAAAACCTTGCCGGCTTGGCCAAGGGTGCGAACTTCATCCGAGTGCCTGTGTGCTCATGAGGTCTGGGCTAAATTTTCGAAACGCATGTACTCATTGATGAAAGCCAGACGAACCGAGCCCGTAGGCCCATTGCGCTGTTTGGCAATGATGATTTCAGCGACTCCGCGGTTTTCGTCCGTTGGATTATAGTAGTCTTCCCGGAAAAGCATCAGGACCACATCGGCATCTTGCTCAATCGCCCCGGATTCCCTCAAATCCGAAAGCCGCGGTCGGAAGGATTCTCGCCTCTCCGGTGCCCGGGAGAGTTGGCTGACTGCGATCACAGGAACCGCAAGCTCCCGTGCGAGCGCTTTCAGAGAGCGCGAGATGACAGAAATCTCCTGCTGGCGATTCTCCGAGTAAGAAGATTCTTCCATCAGCTGTAAATAGTCGACGATCACCAGCTGGATATTATGCCGACTTTTCAATCGCCTAGCCTTGGCGCGCAGCTCGAGCACCGAAATGCCAGGGGAATCATCAATGAAGATGGGAGCTTCTGAGAGCTTACCAGCGGCTTTCGTCAGATTGGGCCAATCGCTTGTGGAAAGCATCCCTGAACGAACATTGTGCGCATTAATGCGCGCATGGGAGCAGAGCATCCGCTGGACGATGTTCTCCTTAGACATCTCCGGACTGAAAATCATCACCCCGGCCTTCTGAGTCAGGGCGATGTACTCTGCCACACATAGCGCAAAACTGCTCTTGCCCATGGCGGGACGTCCGGCCACCACGATCAAATCAGCCATCTGCAATCCCGCCAGCTGTTGGTCCAGTTCCAGGAACCCCGTGGGCAGCCCCGTGATCATGCCCTTGCGCTGATAGAGCATGTCGATCATTTCAATGGAGCTCTTAATAATGTCTTTCATGGCTACGGCGTCATTCTTGAGCTTCTTCGAAGCAATATCAAAGATCTGCATTTCGGCCTTATCCAACAAAAGATCGGGGTCGTGCGAAGTTTCGTAGCAGTCGGTGGCAATCTGGGTCGATACCCGAATCAGATCCCGCAGCACGGCTTTCTGTTTGACGATGCGGCAATAATATTCGGCGTTGGCCGCTGTGGGCACCACACTCGTCAGAGTGGCCAAGTAGCTTGCCCCTCCGATTTCCTCTAAATGGTGGCGCTGGCGCAACTCTTCGGTGACCGTCACCAGATCCACCGGTGCATCGTTGCGATACAAGGCAATCAGAGCGGCAAAAATCTTGCGGTGGGTATCCTTATAAAAGGAGGATTCATCTAGCAGTTCCGCGGATCGGGCGATGGCTTCACTTTCCAGAAGCATCGAACCTAATACCGCTTGTTCGGCCTCCACATTTTGGGGTGGGAGGCGTTCAATCGTAGTCAATTCTGGAAGTTCCATAGCGGCTGCTTCGCAGAAACAATGAGCGCTGATTCAGATGGTGTTTATGCCTTAACGACAGAAAGCTTGAGTGCCGCGATGACTTCAGGGTGAAGCCGAATGGGAATCTCATAACGACCCAAGGCCTTGATGGGTTCCTCTAGCTTAAGAGCGTTCTTCTCGATCTGAAATCCTTCCGTGCGCAAGGCCGTGAATATATCATGCATGGTCACCGATCCGAAGGTTTGCGATTCCGGACCTATGTTCAACGTCAGGGTAATAGGCTGGCGCTCGATCTTTTGCTTCAGAAGCTCCGCATTCGCCTTCTCGTACTGCACCTTCAGGGCACGTTGCCGCTGAATCTGCTCGCTCGCTTTGCGCTGCTGGGGGGTGGCTTCTACCGCCAAGCCTCGAGGAATTAAGAAATTGTGGGCATAGCCGGGCTTGACGCGAACGACTTCTCCGGCTTCGCCTAGCCCTTTTACCGGTTGCTGAAGAATAACTTCCATCGCCACTCTATTTAGAATTTAGACCGTAACGTATGGCAACAAGGCCATAAACCGCGCGCGCTTGATGGCGCGGGCTAAGACGCGCTGATGCTTAGCACAGGTACCCGTCAACCGGGAAGGCAAAATTTTTCCCCGATCCGTTACCGCGCGCCCGATGAGATCGATGTCCTTGTAATCGATTTGATCGATCTTCTCGGAGCAAAAGCGGCATGGTTTTTTGACCATGATCCGTCGCGTTCTGACAAATGACCGTTTCTTTAACGGTGACATTCCAACCTCCGTAAAGCCTCTGGACTAAAACGGAACGTCCGCTTCAGCCCCTTCTTCTAACGAGGGTATGCCCTCAGGGCTACCCGTCTGGGCAGTCGCAGGAGATTCTGCCCTGGCCTGGGAGGAACTTCCCGAAGTGGAACTGCCTGCTGGCCCTCCCAGAAACTGTACGCGGTCCGCCCGCACTTCCATTGTAGAGCGCGTTTTCCCCTCTGCTTCCCAGCTTCGATAGATGAGACGTCCTTCTACAAATATCGAGCGACCTTTCTTGAGATACTGGTTACAGAGTTCTGCCTGCTTGCTCCAAACGACAATGGTCACAAAGCAGGTATCCTCTTTTTTCTGGCCGGCTTGATCCTTATAAATGGAGTTCACCGCTAATCGCAAGTTGGCTACCGGAGTCCCTGCTGGCGTATAGCGCAGCTCCGGATCCTTCGTCAGGTTGCCGATGAGCAGCACTCGATTAAGGTTCACCATGATTTTCAGGCCCCTTCAGAAGTAACGGACACTGCCGGGGTAGGAGTTGGGCTTAAGGGGCTGGTCGTGGCACCCAGGCGCAAGGGACGAGCGGGATTCAATGGACCTACTTCTTCGGCATTCAGGATGATAAAACGCACAATCGTTTCATTCAGGTAATACAACCGCTTCAACTCATCCAACCGCGCCGTAGGGGCTTGAAAACGCAAGAGATGGTAGTAGCCTTCTACCTGCCGTGCAATACGAAAAGCCAATTTCCGCCGGCCCAGACTCTGGGAGCTGGAAAGTTGGCCTCCCAACTTCTTGATGGATTCCTCCAGCTGCACCCCGAATCGGGCGATGTCTTGTTCGGTACCAGTCGATTTCAAGATAACCAGGGCTTCATAATCACGGGTTGTCATGGGATTCCTGCATACTCACAGTATTGTAGCGATTCATCGTTGCGTCCAATCCTTCACCGACCCAGGTTTCGCAGGCTGCCACCACCTGCTCTAGGACGCGTTCTATCACAGGCCACTCGGAACTCTGGAAACGAGAGAGCACGAAATCGCGCAGATCACTGGGCAATGGCTCAATTCCCACACCGACGCGAAGCCTTGCCACCTGCTCGGTTCCCAGCGCCTCCAAACAGGATTGAAGACCGTTGTGCCCTCCGCTGCTTCCTCGAGGACGGATGCGGATGTTGCCTAGCGGCAAATTGACATCATCGCAAACGATCAACAATTGCGCCACCTCGGATGCCGCGGCGACGAGCGCTTGCCCGGATTCATTCATCATGGTCAAAGGCATCAACAGGCGCACGGGAATTCCTTTAATCTCGCAATCTCCGAATACGGCCGCCGGCCGATGATCGGATAAGGTGAGCAGGCGCTGGTTGATCGATATCTGGTAGCGCCTGGCCAAGCGCTCAATGACGTCAAACCCAACGTTGTGTCGGGTATGCGCAAACGTATGCCCCGGATTTCCCAATCCGACAATCACGTTCACGATCCTTTATCCTCTTTCTTGGGTGCTGCCTCAGTCTCAGTAGCAGCTTCAGCAGCAGTGCCTTCCTCGGCCTTCTTCTCTCGGATGACTTCAGGCTCGGTAACCGCAGCGGCTTCTTCCTCAGGCCTCTCTTCTTTCGGCTTATGCACCGAGGCTATAGCCAATTCCCCTTCGACCGTAATCTTGATATTCTCCGGGATCACAAGCTCCCGCACATGCAAGGTATCGCCAATCTTTAATGCGGCAATGTCATGCTCCAGATGCGCTGGAATCTGAGTGGGAAGACACTCGACTTCAATTTCGCGCAAGAATTGCTCCAGAACCCCTCCGTCCTGCTTGACTCCAACCGGCTCCCCCTTGAGCAAAAGCGGCACCTTGACCTTTAACCGCTCCGTCAGAACGATCGTATGGAAATCCACGTGCAGAATATGATCATCAACGGGATGATGCTGGATGACATGCACCAGTGCCGGCTTCTCCCAATTGGAGGCACCCTCCAACCGCAAAGTCAGAAGCGCATGCTCGCTGGCCCTGGCATGCAGCAAGTGCGTGAATTCCCGCAGATTGACTTCAATCGCGATGGGCTCCGTAGCTTTGCCGTAAACGATGCCGGGAATCATCCCTGTTTTGCGCAACCGTTCCACGCGACGCTTACCCAGAGTCGTGCGTTTTTTTACCGTTAAAACCACTTGTGTTGTCTTTTCCTTCGTCGTCTTTGCCTTCGTCATCTTTTCCTCACTCATCACTGGTCACTCGTTCTATCCAGGCATGCCGTCGAACAAAACACTGATCGACTGTTCATAATGAATGCGCTGGATCGCTTCGGTCAGAAGACCGGCTATGGATAATACGGTTAACTGAGGCGGCTGGTTGCGTGCCGGCACGGGGATCGTATCGGTTACCATCAGCTCTTTCAGGCAAGAGCCGCTGATGCGCTCTTTGGCCGGATCCGAAAGAATCGGGTGGGTGACACACGCATAGACTCTCGCCGCACCGGCTTGCTCCAAAGCTAAGGCAGCCTCCACCAGGGAGCTTCCCGTAGCGATGAGATCATCTACCAATAAAGCGGTCTTCCCTTTTACCTCGCCAAGAATATGCATGACCTCGGTAGATTCGGGGCTGGTGCGGCGCTTATCGACGATGGCCAGCCCCGCACTCAGGCGCTTGGCATAAGCACGCGCCATCTTGATGCCGCCGACATCCGGCGAGACGACCACCACATCGGAGAGCCGTTTGCGCCGTAAATATTTTTCAAAAACGGTGATGGCATATAAATGATCCAGAGGAATGTCAAAAAAACCCTGGATTTGCCCGGCATGCAGATCCATTGTCAGTACGCGGTCTGCTCCGGCGGTCGTGATTAAGTTCGCGACCAGCTTTGCCGTAATGGGAACGCGGGGTTGATCTTTGCGATCCTGCCGCGCATAGCCATAATAAGGAATGACCGCCGTAATGCGTCGTGCGGAGGCGCGCTTGAGGGCATCGAGCAGGATCAAAAGCTCCATCAGATTGTCATTGGTGGGCGGGCAGGTCGACTGCACGAGAAAGACATCTTTGCCGCGTACGTTTTCATTGATCTTCACGCGAATCTCTCCCTCGCTGAAGCGGCCAACCAGGGCGCGCACGGGAGGCACTTTCAGCTGGCGGCAAATGTCTTCAATCAATGCGGGGTTTGCATTGCCCCCCAATACAGCGATTTCCGAAGCCAAGAGGGCGGATCCGGATAAGCGAGGGCGCTTACGAGTTTGTATGAGGCCAGTGCGCTGTTTTCTTGGCATTATTGCATTAGCGACGAGCGGAGCGCCGGACCGACTTTGTTTTTCGCGAATGGCGCGAACGGTCACGGCGAATGGCCTTGGCTACCTTCGAGCGAACCTTTCCTTTTACAGAGGGTTGCTTGCGCGGCTTGCCATTTCCGATGGCAGCTGGGATCGTTTGTGCTACCGCTGACTGGTCCTTATGATCCAGGATGCGAGCAGGAACACCGGCGACAATCCCCTTGGGAGGCACGTCATGCGCCTTGGGAACCACACTTCCTGCTCCCGTTACCGCTCCGGCACCGATTTTAACCGGTGCGATCAATATCGTGTCCGAACCGATAAAAGCTCCTTTGCCGATGTGGGTGGAATGTTTCTCCTTCCCATCGTAATTGGCAGTAATGGTGCCGGCCCCGATATTCACATCCTCTTCCACAAGGGCATCTCCGAGATAGCTGACGTGATTCATGCGCACCCGCGAGCCCACCTTGGTGCGCACCAGTTCTGCAAAGTTGCCCACGCGCACTTCATCCCCGAGGCTGACTCCGCTGCGCAGCCGCGCAAAGGGACCGATGGAGCAGCGCTTTCCAATGGAAACTCCTGTTTCAATCACGGTATAGGGATGAACGATCGTATCCGTCCCAATGGAAACCCCCTGGTCGATGAATGTAGAGACCGGATCCTCGATCGTAACCCCGTTGTGCAGGTGCGTGTCTACGATGCGTTGGCGGATCACGCTAATCGCCCGGGCCAGCTCGCTGCGCGAGTTGATACCCAGTGCCTCAGCGATTTCCTCCACCCGTGTGGATTGCACTTTGCTGCCCTCCTGGACTGCCAGATGAGAGATCAGCTGGGTCAGATACAATTCTTTCTTGGAAGCGCTCGGTGTCAGATTAGCCAAAGCTTCTACGAGACTGGCAATGTTGCAGACGATAGGACCCACATTGATTTCGCGGATGGCTCTCTGAGCCGCGTTGGCCTCGGCCTCTTCCACAATGCCGGTGATCTGTCCATGTTCATTGCGAACGATGCGGCCGTAGCCACTCGGATCTGCCAGGTGTGCGGTAAGAAGGGTACAGGTGGCGTTCGTCTTGAAGTGCGTTTCGATGAGTTTTTGTACCGTGCTGCGGCGAAGAAGGGGGGTATCGGCATAGAGAATGAGCACCGCCCCTAGGCTTCCCAATGATTTCTTGCAAGAGGCAACCGCATCGCCGGTGCCCAGGCGCTTGGATTGAATCACCACCCTCGCTTCTTTCGGAAGCGTTGGCTTGACCAGCTCTGCACCGTGGCCCAGCACGACAATGGGTTGCTTGGCCCCACTGGATACCGCTAAATCGATAGCATAAGCGATCATCGGCCGCCCGCAGATGCGATGCAATACCTTTGGCAAC
>JACPAW010000135.1 GCA_016180605.1 Candidatus Omnitrophota bacterium
CTGCGCTACATCCTCTGGCCGGAAGGATTAAACGTCGGAGAAACGGTGCTTGCGGGAGAAGAGGCTGAGATAAAAATAGGCAATGCCATGCCGCTTCGACGCATTCCTCCTGGGCAGATGATCCATAATCTGGAGCTTCAGAAAAACCGCGGCGCACAGATGGTGCGATCGGCAGGCTCGTGGGCAATCATCCAGGCAAAAGAAGGACCCTTGGCCCACGTGAAGCTACCCTCCGGAGAAATCCGTCTGGTCCATCAAGACTGCTGGGCCACCATCGGCCAGGTCGGCAATTCAGAACGCAAATCTACGGTGATTGGAAAGGCTGGCCGCTCCAGATGGCTGGGGAGAATGCCGCATGTGCGCGGAATCGCAATGAATCCCATCGATCATCCTCACGGAGGTGGAGAAGGAAAATCCGGGCAGGGCAATCCGCACCCGGTTTCGCCCTGGGGCTGGCATACCAAAGGCCGCAAGACCCGAAACCCGAATAAGTATTCCAACCGCCTCATCGTCAAACGCAGAAAGTAACCGCACACAGCCAAAGGCATAAAAACAAATGGGACGTTCTACTGCGAAAGGGCCGTTCGTAGATGAACCGCTCTCCCGGCGCATCCAGGTCGCACATCAAACAAATGATCGGAAACCCATTAAGACCTGGTCGCGGCGCTCCACGATTACCCCTGATTTTATCGGTTTGAATTTCCTGGTCCACAATGGCAAGGCTTTCACGCCGGTATATGTTTCCGAGAAAATGGTAGGGCACAAGCTGGGTGAATTTTCTCCGACAAGAATTTTCAGAAAGCACGGGGGCGTCAAAAAGGCCACAACCGGACCCACGGGTGGGGTCAGCGCTCCAGCTCCAGCACCGGCCGAGAAAGCAAAAGAAGCCAAGTGAGTCAGATATGATTGCAAAAGCGGTCGTCCGATATGCACGAATGACGCCACGCAAGGTCGGTTACGTCTTAACTCCCCTGCGCAAACGCACCGTAGCTGAAGCGTTGACTTTGCTTGGCGCTGTCGACCGACGCGCTGCAGCCCCGGTGACTAAGCTGATCCAGTCCGCATTTGCCAATGCACGCGTCAAGTACCCGGAGTTGCGCCAAGAACAAGTGATCATCAGCAAGGCGGTAGCCAATGAGGGACCGCGATGGAAACGTTTTCGGGCAGCCGCATTCGGCAGGGCCAGCCGCATCTTAAAGCGAACCACGCATATCATCGTGGAGTTAGACCGCTTAACCTAAAGGGAATCCATGGGGCATAAGGTCAACCCGGAGTGCTTGAGGCTTTCGCCTAAAGGGAATCCATGGGGCATAAGGTCAACCCGGAGTGCTTGAGGCTTTCGATTTCCAGAGATTGGAGATCCCGCTGGTTCGCCGCCAATAAGAAGCAGTTTGTCCAGCAGCTCCACCAGGATCGGAAAATCCGTGAATTCTTGAAAAAGGAATTAGCCTCTGCAGCCGTCTCGCGCGTGGTCATAGAGCGCTCCGCCGAGAAAATCCGGGTTTGGATCCACACCGCCCGTCCTGGAATCCTCATTGGAAGACGGGGAGAAAATATCCAGCGGCTGGAACAAGCCATTCAGAAAATCGTCGGCACCCAACAACAATTGAAGATGGAGTACGTCGAAATCAAGAATCCTTCCATAGAAGCACAGCTGATTGCGGATTCGCTGACCTTCCAATTGGAAAAACGCATTGCCTTTCGTAGAGCCATGAAGCGCGCCATTCAGCAAGCCATGGAATCGAAAGAGTGCAAGGGAATCAAGATAGTCTGCGATGGACGCTTGGCAGGGGCTGAAATGACGCGGCGCGAGGTCTACCGTGCCGGCACAGTTCCTCTGGGAACCTTGCGTTCACGGATTGACTTTGCCACATCCACCGCTCACACCACAGCAGGATGCATCGGCGTTAAAGTTTGGGCCTGCCGAGGAGAGCTGGTATCGATGGAACGCAGCAAAGGGAACCCAAGACTGAGTGCCACCGCCGAAAATCTTCCCGAACGGGAAACGGCTCCGGCGCCAAGCGAGACAAAAGTCTAAATGCCTCTTCTACTACCTAAGCGAATCAAATATCGCAAGGCGTTCCGCGGCAAGCGGCGAGGCAACGCCAAAGGGGGAAGCCGCCTGGCTTTTGGCGCTTATGGACTTAAGGCCCTCGAAAACGGCTGGGTCACCGCGGCACAAATTGAGGCTTGCCGGGTTGCCGTCAGCCGCTCATTGGCGCGCGGAGGCAAAGTTTGGCTGAGACTCTTTCCGGATAAGCCCGTTACCGCGCACGGACAGGAAAAACCAATGGGGGCCGGAAAGGGCTTGGTCGATCATTGGGTAGCCGTGGTCAAGCGGGGGCGCGTGCTATTTGAAGTAGACGGTATTCCGGAGCTTCTGGCTCGCCAGACGTTCCGTGTGGCTGCAAGCAAGCTGCCTATTCGCACGCGGATGATCACCCGAAAAGAAGAAGGTTAATGGGATGGCAAAGGCAACCTCGGAAAGCAATAATCTGCGAACCCTGTCGGTGCCCGAGCTCAACTCCCAATTGGATACGCTGCGCCGTGAGTTCTGGCAACAGCGTCTGAAAGTTCGGGAAGGCGCCTTACCCCAAACTCATTTGCTCAAGCAGAGTCGCCGACAGATCGCCCGTATTCAAACGGCACTCCGGCAGCAGCAACAGGCGGTACCTGCATCAAAAGCATCTTCTTAAGAACGGGAGCACTGATGGCTCAGAATGCCGAAACACAATCGCGCGGTCAGCGCAAAGAAAAGATCGGGATTGTTTCCAGCAATAAAATGAAAAAGACGATCGTCGTGCGCATCGCAAGGCGGGTGCGCCATGGTCAATACGAGCGCGTCATGAAGCGCTCCACTTCATTCAAAGCTCATGATGAAGAGAACACTGCCGGTATCGGAGATTTGGTAAAAATCGTCGAAACGCGGCCTATTTCGAAAGATAAGCGCTGGCGCCTCGTTGAGGTTCTTCAGCGAGCATCCCTGGCACCACCGGTTCCGGAAACCGAAGTAGATGTCACTCCGCAGGCAAAAATAAAAGAAACACCTGAAGAACAAGCATGATCCAAGTACGCAGTCAACTTGAAGTAGCCGATAACTCCGGTGTCAAAAAGGTCTGGGCGATTGGCGTCATAGGCCGAGCCAATAAACGCGATGCCGATGTGGGGGATGTCATCACAGGGCATGTGCGGGAAGCCGCACCGGATGCGCTGGCAAAAAAGGGGGAAGTGGTCCGTTGCGTCCTGGTGCGCACCCGAGCCCCCATTCGAAGGATAGATGGAACAACCGTCAAATTCGACACAAATGCGGTCGTCCTGATCGATGCGCAGAATAATCCTAAAGGAACCCGGGTCTTCGGCCCGGTGGCACGGGAACTGCGCGAGCGGCGATTCATGAAGATCATTTCCTTGGCACCTGAAGTCGTATAAAAAACCTATGGCACGGATTAAAAAAGGCGATACGGTTACGGTTTTAAGCGGGAAAAACAAGGGCAAAACCGGCAAAATTCTGCAGGTATGGCCTGGGGAAGGGCGCGCTCTCGTGGAGCGGCTTAATTTATCCAAGCATTACGAGCGCCGCAGCCAACAAAACCCTGCCGGCGGCATCGTAGAGAGAGAAAGCCCGATTGCCATCTCTAAATTGGCCTTGGCGTGTCCGAAGTGCCAAAAACCCGTCCGGGTAGGATATTCGACTTCTGAAACATCAGGAAAGCAGCGGATCTGTCGAAGCTGCGGCGGGTCCCTTTAACGATGGCACAAAAAAGCGCACCTCACACGACTACCAAAAGCCAGGCTCCCGCAGAAGGACAAGCCATGCCACCCCGATTGCTGGAGCGCTACCGCAAAGAGATTGCCCCGTCTTTGATCAAAGATTTCAAACATAAAAATCCATTGGCTGCAGCGCATCTTGAAAAAATCATCCTGAACATGGGCTGTGGCGAGGCAGCGCACGACGCTAAGGTTTTGGAAAATGCCCAACGCGATCTAGGACTCATCGCAGGCCAGCGTCCTGTCATCACCCGCGCGAAGAAGTCCATTTCCAATTTCAAAATCCGTGAAGGAGACGCGGTGGGTTGCAAGGTCACATTGCGTCGTACGCGAATGTATGAATTCCTGGATAGGCTCGTCCACGTCGCACTGCCTCGTATCCGGGACTTTCGCGGATTAAGCCCAAAAAGCTTTGATCAGCAGGGCAATTACAGTTTCGGCCTGATGGAACATACCATTTTTCCGGAGATCAGCATCGACAAGACCCCTTACACGTTGGGCATGGATATCATTATCGTAACGAGCGCACGCAATTCCCAGGAAGCGTATGCTCTGCTTAAAGGATTCGGTTTTCCATTTAGTGCAGCGCCCTAAACAGAGAGACTCATGGCCAAAACTTCGTGGATTGTACGAGCCAAGCGGACCCCTAAATTCAAAGTGCGAGCCGTCAACCGTTGTCAGCGCTGTGGCCGACGACGGGGCTTTTACCGCAGATTCGGGCTTTGCCGTATGTGCTTCCGTGAAATGGCATGGCGTGGGGAAATCCCAGGCCTTGTAAAAGCCAGTTGGTGACAAACAAATGTCGATGATCCCCACACCTGTTGGCGGCAGTGCCGCCATTGAGAAGAATCTAATATTCGGCACTGCCAGGGTTGACCGGCAGTGGATCTTATCAATGGAAGTCAACCACGCCCCGCCTACGGCGGGGCTCCAGCAGGTGTGGGGATGATGGATCCGATCGGTGCCGCCTTAACGAAACTACGCAATGCTTCCCAAGCGCGTCATCCTACCGTAGAAGTGCGGTTTTCGCGGATGATCGAGAGGATTTTAAACGTGCTCCAGAAAGAAGGGTTTATCCAGACCTACAAGCCAGTTGGGGAAACCCCGGCACAGCGCACCCTTCGCGTCTATCTCAAATATGAACACAAAACCCCGGTGATCAAGCAAGTCCTGCAGGTCTCCAAGCCTGGATTGCGCGTATACCGTAACGTGCAGACTCTTCCTCGCGTTTTGGGAGGCTTGGGGATCGCCATCATCTCGACCTCTAAAGGCTTGATGACCGAACAGCAAGCTTATCATCAGCGCATTGGCGGAGAAGTGATTTGTTATGTGTGGTAAAGCAACGTTCATGTGTGAACGGGTGAACGTAAATGGGTTAACGCGTCAACGCGTTCACGCGTTAACGCGTTTACGGGTTTATTCGTAACATGTCGCGGATTGGACGCGCTCCGATTGCTATTCCCAGCAGCGTTAAATTGATCGCTGAGGGCCAGACGCTTCGCGTGGAAGGGGCCAAAGGCAAGCTATCCCTAACCTTGCCACCCTTGATCCACGTGGAGCTGAAGGAAAAAGAAGCCCATGTTGCCGTAGAAGAAAGCAGCGAGAAGACAAACAAGATGCAACATGGCTTATACCGGGCATTGATCGCCAATATGGTCCGAGGAGTCAATGAAGGATTCTCCAAGGAACTGGAGATCAGCGGGGTGGGTTACCGCGCACAGGTTTCAGGAAAACAACTGACTCTCCACGTCGGTTTTTCCCACCCGGTGGCAGTTCCCATTCCTGAAGGAATCACCGTTGAGTTGCCCAAACCCACCAACGTCATCATCAAAGGAGCCGACCGGCATGCCATTGGGCAATTTGCGGCCAATATCCGGGGGATCGCTCCTCCTGAGCCCTATAAAGGCAAAGGCATTAAATATGCCAATGAAATCATTCGCCGCAAGGCCGGCAAAGCCGCAACCGGTACCGGAGCAAAATCCACAGGATAATCAAAAATCCCCTAAATGAGCGCGAATATTTCCGAACAACGGCAAGCAGGGCGAAAACACCGCCATGCGCGCATCCGTAAGCGCGTGGTGGGGTTGCCTGAGCGACCTAGACTGTGCGTTTTCCGCAGCCACAAGCATCTCTATGCACAGCTCATCGATGATGTGGCAGGAAAAACAATTCTGGGCTGGTCCACGCATGATAAACGCTTAAAGTCGCTTAAGGCAAGAGGGAATCAAGAGGCGGCTAAAGCATTGGGAACACTGATCGCCAAAGATGCTGCGGATCAGAAAATCGGCAAAGTGGTGTTCGATCGAGGCGGCTATCTATTCCATGGCCGCGTCAAAGCACTCGCCGAAGCCATTCGTGAGGGAGGTATTCAGGTCTGATGTCCAGAGGACAATCGCAACAGCGGCCTACCCATCGGGAGCACCAGAAGGAAGGGCCACAGCTGATTGAAAAACTCGTCAGCGTCAACCGGGTGGCAAAAGTGCACAAGGGAGGAAAGCGCCTGGCGTTCAACGCCCTGGCAGTTGTAGGGGATGCCAAGGGACGGGTGGGAGTGGCTCTGGGCAAAGCCAATGAAGCCGCCGATGCCATTCGAAAAGGCTTTGCACAAGCACAACGCAACATGGTTCTCATTCCCCTTAAGGAAGCGACCATTCCTCATGAAATCATAGGAACTTTCGATGCGGCACGCGTGCTGTTAAAACCCGCAAGCCCTGGAACCGGCATCATCGCAGGAAGCTCGGTGCGCGCGGTCTGCGAAGCTTGTGGCATCCGGGATATCCTTTCGAAGAGCTTAGGTTCCAATAACCCTTTGAATTTGGTGCAGGCGACAATCGAGGGATTGCAGAGTCTCGAAAGCGAAGAGAAAATCCGTCAGCGACGTCAGCCTTCCGCAGAATTAGTGCAGACCCCATGAATATCGGTACCATTCCTTCCACTATAGGAGCGCGGCATCGCCGAAAACGCGTTGGCCGAGGAATCGGCTCTGGCCATGGAAAAACGGCAACACGCGGCCAGAAGGGACAGCGCGCAAGAACCGGAGAAGGCAAGCGCCCTGGGTTCGAAGGCGGACGCAGTCCGCTTATCCGCCTGTTGCCCAAACGCGGTTTTAAGCGCAAGGAAAAACAAAGAACCGCGCAAAATACCATTATCAACGTGGAACAATTAAACCGCTTCAAAGATGGAGAGCGAATCGGCCCGGAACAATTTAGGGAAGCGGGATTGCTCGATGCAGGTGATGGTTCCATCAAATTGCTTGGGGATGGAGCGCTGAAGAAAAAGCTCGTCATTCTGGTTCATCAAGCGAGTCGATCCGCTCAAAACAAAGTCGTGCAGGCAGGCGGTTCCGTAGAACTGATTTCCGGTTAGATCAGAGACTTTGGCAGGGGGCATGTTCCGCTTACTTGGCGCACTTGCGAACGCATGGAAAATTCCAGAGTTACGGAAAAAACTTCTTTTTACGCTCGGAATGCTTGCCATTTACGAGGTAGGGATATTCATTCCTACACCGGGGATCAATGGCAAAGAGCTCGGCCGGATCTTCGACGAATTGGCCGCTACAAGCGGCGGGGGTCTGCTGAATCTCTTGGATATGTTCACAGGAGGCGCTCTTTCCCATGCGACGATCTTCGCGCTGGGAATCATGCCCTATATCAGTGCCACGATCATTGTCGAGACCCTTTTGGCGACTGCCATCCCGGCTTTCGAAAGATTGAGAAAAGAAGGCATGTCGGGTTACCGGAAATTGCATCAGTATTCCCGCTATGCAACCCTGGTGCTGGCGGTCATCAACTCCTTCATGTATGCGATGCTGCTGGAGAAGGCGATTCCTTCTCAGTTTCATGCCCAGATCGTGTTGTTTCCGGGAGTCGGCTTCCGGCTGCTGACTGTCTTAACGATGACCGGTGGGATGGCATTGGTCATGTGGCTGGCGGAACAAATCACCGAACGCGGTATCGGAAACGGGATGAGCTTGCTCATGACCGCTTCGATCGTAGGCCGCATTCCCCTGGCCGTTCGGGATATTTGGGTTCTCTTGGGACCCACGGGGGAAACGAGCTCTCCGATGCAGCCGCTTTTCCTTTTGGCCATGGGCGCTTTCTTGGTTTTGATCGTGGGAATCGTCATCTTCATCGAACAGGGCCAACGGCGTATTCCTGTGAATTACGCTCGGCGCGTCGTAGGACACAGAGTCTACGGGGGACAGAGCACGTACCTGCCACTTAAAGTCAACAGCGGTGGGGTACTGCCCATTATCTTTGCCGTATCGCTTTTGTATTTCCCGATTCAGGTAGCAGGTTTTGTGCCGCAGCTGCGATGGTTGACAGATTGGTTTTCCAGAACGTCCTTGGCCTTTAATCTCGCCTACGCGGTATTGATTTTGTTCTTCACTTACTTCAGCACAGCACTAACGGCACATCAGTTTCTGGATGCTGCCGAGCAAATGAAGAAGGTCGGGGCTTTCGTCCCGGGTATTCGGCCAGGACAAGCGACGGTAGACTACCTCGATCGGATTTTAACGCGCGTGACGTTTGTCGCCGGCATCTACTTGGTAGGCGTTGCGATTCTGCCGGATATTATCATGGCGTGGATGAAGATCCCGGCACGCGTGGCAAGCTTCTTCGGCGGAACCAGCCTCTTGATCGTTGTTGGGGTGACGCTGGATACGATGAAACAGATCGAATCGCACCTGCTGATGCGGCATTACGAAGGTTTCTTCAAGTCGGGACGATTGAAAGGAAGGTAACCGTGCGGGTTGTTTTCTTAGGCCCCCCAGGGGCCGGTAAAGGCTCTTTGGCAGCCCTCTGCAAGCAGCACTTGGGATTGAACCATCTTTCTACCGGAGAAATTTTCCGGAAGGAAATCACGCGCAAGACAAGCCTGGGTGGACGAGTCCAGAGCTTCGTGACGAACGGCTTGCTGGTTCCTGATGAGCTAGTTGTAGACGTCATGGCCAAGCAGCTGAGTGCCGAAACGCTCAAAAATGGTTTTGTCCTGGATGGCTTCCCACGAACGCTGGGTCAGGCCGTAGGCTTAGATCGCGTGCTGCAAGCCAGGAAAGCCCCGCTGCACGGGGTCGTCTATCTTAAAGTGGCCACCGAGCTATTGGTCAGGCGCTTATCCGGACGCCGGGTGTGCAGTGCTTGCGGGATCAATTACAATATTCGCACCATGCCGCCTAAGCGTCCTGGTCAGTGTGATCAGTGTCAGGCCGCTCTGATCACTCGAAAGGACGACCAGCCCGCAACTATTCGCAAGCGTCTTGCGGTTGACCGGAAAGAAGCGACAAAGCTTTTGGCTTACTACAAAAAAAAGGGATTGTTGCAGGCCATCAACGGCGCGGATTCTTTGGAACGTGTTTTCACTCGAGCCTTGGCACTCTTCCGCGCTGAAGGGTGGATTGGTATGGGATGATCATCCTCAAAAGCCCTGACGAAATTGCTTTGATGCGCCAGGCAGGGCAGATTGTTGCAAAGTTATTGGATTTTCTCAAAGATCGGGTCCAATCCGGCGTTAAAACCAAAACGCTGGATCAGCAAGCGGAAGAATTCATACGCCAGCAAGGGGCTCAACCGGCGTTTCTAGGATACCGGGGGTTCCCAGCGACGATATGCATCTCTATCAACGAGGAAATCGTGCACGGCATTCCCGGAGAGAGGCGCATCCAGGCGGGGGATTTGGTCAGTCTCGATGTGGGAGCCATTTGGCATGGCTATTACGCCGATGCTGCCATCACGATTCCAGTCGAACCGGTCAGCCCGGCAGCGCGGTACTTGACGGAAATAACCCAGAAATCCATGGAAGAAGGCATTGCCAAGGCCATTGTGGGTAACCGTCTGACGGATATCTCTCATCGTGTACAGCAAGTCATTGAGGCAGCTGGATTTGGCGTGGTGCGGGATTTTGTGGGACACGGAATTGGAAAAGATCTCCATGAGGCACCGGCAATTCCAAATTTCGGACCTGCCGGTATGGGGCCGCGCTTAAAAGAAGGAATGGTTTTGGCAATCGAACCGATGGTCACAATGGGCAGCTATGAAGTCGAGATCCTTTCCGATGGATGGACGGCGGTCACCAAGGATCGTTCCTTATCGGCCCACTTTGAGCATACGGTAGCGATCACCCCAAATGGGGTAACGATCTTGACTCAACATTAAGCCATGACCAAAGAAGATTTGATCGAGGTTGAAGGCACCGTAGTCGAAGCGCTGCCTAATACCATGTTCCGTGTTGAAATCCAGCAAGGCCATACGGTTTTGGCACACCTGGGGGGCAAACTCCGTAAACACTATATTCGCATTCTTCCGGGAGACAAGGTAAAATTAGAGCTTTCCCCCTATGATCTTACACGCGGTCGGATTACGTTTCGAGTCTCGTGAGGGCCTTTAAATGAAAGTACGTGCATCCGTTAAACGAATCTGCAATAACTGCAAGATTATCCGCAGGCAGCGGGTAATCCGTATTATCTGCACCAATCCGAAGCATAAACAACGCCAAGGGTAAGTTCTCACATGCCAAGAATCGTTGGAGTCGAAGTTCCTAAAGAAAAGCGCATTGAAGTGTCCCTGTGCTACATTTACGGAATCGGACAGGTCATGTCGGGAAAAATACTCCTCGCCGCACGGATTGATCCTAATAAACGGGCTAAAGATTTAACCGATGAAGAGGTCAGTCGCCTATCGCAAGCCGTATTGGCAACGACCAAAGTAGAAGGAGATCTTCGCCGGGATGTCTCCTCGAACATCAAACGATTAATCGACATCGGCAGCTATCGAGGATTGCGCCATAAGCGAGGGCTTCCGGTGCGCGGTCAGCGCAGCCGGACCAACGCGCGCAGTCGAAAAGGACCTCGGCCCCGCGTGGGGGTTCGCAAGAAGACTAAACCCCCTGTAGCAGGGGCTCGCAGCTCATCATAAGGAGTAAAGCTTAATGCCAGAGGAACAAAAACCGCAGCCTGCGCCCGAAGTCAAGAGCCAAGAACCGCAAGCGGCACTGCCGGAAGACCCAGCAGCAGAGAAAGCAAAGGAAGGGGCGCGGACAGCCAGTGCCACCCGCAGCCGAAGCAGCAAGAAAAAGCTGCACACGACCCAGGGCATTGCGCATATCTTGGCCACTTTCAATAATACGCTGATTACCATCACCGACCGAGCCGGAAATGCAGTCTGCTGGAGCACAGCAGGAGCAAGCGGATTCCATGGATCACGCAAATCCACCCCCTATGCGGCGCAAATCGCAGCCATGAACGCTGCAAAGAAAGCGCTGGAAATGGGGCTCAAGGAAGTGGAGGTCTTCGTAAAAGGTCCCGGACAGGGCCGTGAGTCGGCCATACGCTCTCTGTCACAAGCAGGCCTAACCATTACGGCCATCAAGGACGTCACCCCCATTCCGCATAACGGCTGCCGTCCACCCAAGAGGCGACGCGTATGATGCAGCAGCACGCAGCAGACCGACAACAGACAGAAGGAAAGGAATAATGGGTCGTTATATTGGACCTTCCTGCCGGTTGTGCCGCCGGGAGGGCATGAAGCTATTTCTTAAAGGAACCAAATGCTCAGGGCCTAAATGCCCCGTGGAGAAGCGATCGTTTCCTCCTGGACAGCATGGCCAAAGCCGAATGAAACTCTCCGACTATGGGATTCAGCTTCGCGAGAAACAGAAAGTAAAACGCATTTACGGGGTCCTGGAGCGGCAATTTAAGCGCTACTTCACGATCGCCCAGAAGGCCAGGGGAGTCACGGGCCAAATGCTCCTGGAAATGCTCGAGCGCCGTCTGGATAACGTCGTTTATCGGATGGGTTTTGCGACCTCTCGCAGAGAAGCGCGGGAAATGGTCAGGCATCGCGCCTTCAAGGTCAATGGGCGTTCCGTGGATATTCCTTCTTATCCCGTAAAAGTCGGAGATGCCATCGAGGTGGTACCCAGCCGAAATGGCCAGATTTCCCGCATTAAGGGAAATCTGGAACGCACCAAAGACAGAACCCCGTCGATTTTCAACGAAGTGACTGCAGCTCCTTCGATCGAGGAAAGAAGAACCCGCCGCAACCCATTGCCGATCGTAATTCCATATCCACGCTCAAAAGGCTCCGCGATAAATTTGGCATAGTAATCGGTTGCGGTTGATTCATCGCATACCAATTTCTTGGGGATCGCAAAGTCCCGCCAAAGCGTTCCCATCCGTACCTCCTATTTAGAATAAAGTTCCACGATCAGTTGTTCTTGAATGGTCATGCCTGTGTCGTCTTTCTGCGGAGCGCGCAGAATCGATCCTTTCAGTTGCT
>JACPAW010000136.1:0-2160 GCA_016180605.1 Candidatus Omnitrophota bacterium
AGGGAGCCATCTTCAAGTGCTTACGGATGGTGCGGTCCACCGTCAAGATCAAACCCGGCACGCTTGATGCAAAATACACATCGACGACATCCACATCTTCTTTGACCACTTCGATCGTCAATTCTCCTGCGATGCCACGGGACTTTGCCTCGATGGTTTCCGTATTGCTATTTCCAACCGGCAACTGCTGGGCCAATTCCGCCAATTCTTGTGCGGCGGTTTCATCAAAATCCGAATCGATTTTCTCGGAAACCTTCAGCAAGATGGGCGCAAGGTCTGAAAGATCCAGATTAACCGATGTCTCGGCCATTTCTGGAGCTTCCAGCTCGACTTCCTTGCGGGCAGCGAACACGGAGGGAACCATTCCTTCCAAGACGCCACTGAAGCTGATGGCTAAGACAAGCAACGAACACCATTTTCGTCGCATCTATTCCTCCACGGATTAGCTTTGTTTTGCGGTAAATTCCTGCTTGCAACGCGCTGCCGCTTCCTCTAAACGCCTACTGATCGTTTCGCTCAGATCCTTCGTTTTCTCGATTTCATGCAGGACATCCGGATAGTGCTCTTCCAAGAATTTATGGAATCTCTCCTCATAAGGCTTAATCCGTGCTACGGGAAGATCATCCAAGTATCCCTGGCCTGCCACATAGAGAATGCAAACTTGGTGGGCCAAGCTCATCGGCCGGTATTGATCTTGCTTGAGGAGCTCCACCATCCGCTCTCCGCGTGCGAGTTGCGATTGAGTGGCTTTATCCAGCTCTGAACCAAACTGGGTAAAGGCAACCAACTCGCGATATTGAGCCAGGCTCAGACGCAGCTTTGCGGCCACCTTGCGCATGGCCTTCGTCTGCGCGTTGCCTCCGACACGAGAAACAGAAATCCCGACGTTCAAGGAAGGCCGAACGCCCGTATAGAAAAGATCGCTTTCCAAGTAGATCTGACCATCGGTAATGGAAATGACGTTCGTGGGAATATAGGCAGAAACGTCTCCCGCTTGCGTTTCAATCACGGGCAAAGCCGAAAGCGTTCCTCCTCCTAAGTCATCGCGCAGTTTCGCTGCCCGCTCGAGTAACCGGGAATGAAGGTAAAACACGTCTCCCGGATACGCTTCCCGTCCTGGAGGGCGGCGCAGAAGCAGCGAAAGTTGCCGATAGGCTTGCGCATGCTTGGAAAGGTCATCGTAACAGCACAGGGCGTGCTTTCCGCTGTACATGAACTCTTCTCCCATGGCACAGCCGGTGTAAGGGGCTAGATATTGCAGGGGTGCTGGGTCTTCTGCGGATGCCACAACCACCGTTGTGTATTCCATCGCCCCGTATTTTTCCAGGGTTTCCACAACCGCCACTACGCTGGATAATTTTTGGCCAATGGCCACATAGATGCAGAAAAGATCCTTGTCTTTTTGGTTCAAAATCGTGTCCACCAACAAGGCGGTTTTTCCAATTTGCCTATCGCCAAGAATGAGCTCGCGCTGGCCTCGACCGATTGGAATCATGGAATCGATCGCTTTAATACCCGTCTGAACCGGCTCTTTGACCGGCTGGCGCTGAATGACGTTGGGGGGCCTGGATTCAATCGGGCGGGAGTGTTCTGCGGCAATCGGGCCTTTCCCATCGATGGGTCTGCCAAGAGCATCCACGACCCGACCCAGAAGGGCTTTTCCGACAGGGACCGAAGCAATCCGACCGGTGCGCTTGACCACATCGCCATCTTTAATGTGGCAATCGGAGCCTAGAATAACCGCACCGACGTGGTGCTCTTCCAAATTGAACACCATCCCCATCGTTTGGGCAGGAAATTCCAACAACTCTCCTGCCATGGCATCATCCAGCCCGTAGATCTGGGCAATTCCATCCCCTACTTGAATCACGTGTCCGATGGAATCGAGCTGGACTTGGCTCTTAAAACGCTCCAGCTCTTTTTTGAGTGCTAAGGACACTTCTTCAGGACGTAATCGCGCCATTCCAACAACTCCAGTTTAATGAACTCTGACCGCTTCCAATCGCTCTCGCAGGTTGATTAATTGCCGCCGGATGCTGGCATCGATGACTCGGTTGCCAAGACGCACCTGCAGCCCTCCTAAGAGCGCTGGATCTACTTCGCTGGTTAGCTCCACGGATTTGCCTTCTCGACGCTCTAAAATCGTGCGCAGCCGTTTGA
>JACPAW010000136.1:2176-12746 GCA_016180605.1 Candidatus Omnitrophota bacterium
GCGCTGCGGACCACGGCTTTCAGACGGTTCTGCGCTTCATCTGCCAAAGCCTGAACAGAATCCGCAATTTGCGGCAGTTGTTCCGATCGTCCCATCGTCGTGATCATGTGCAGCACGGAACGTACCAAGGGGCTTGCGGTTCCTTTCAGAGTCTGTTCGCAGACGGAAACTTTCTCCCCAGGCTCGATGTCGGGGTGGCCCAAGAACCGCTGAAAAATCTCGTTTTGCCGAGCCATCTGGCCCAATAGAGCTAGCTGCTCCAACGTTTCTTGCAGTTGCCCTTCGGCACGGGCAGTCTCGAAAATCGCCGCCGCGTAGCGTGTCGCAACCAACTCCATCGTTTCTTAGCCTTTTTAGGAGGCACTCGCCGTCGGTTTATACGTGGAGGCCTCTTTATCCAGCGATTCCAGCGCCGCATCCACGATTTGGCGGTCTGTGGGCTCATCTAACTTCTTGTGCAAGATGCGCTCGACCGCTTCCAGGGTCATGTTCGCAAGCTGATCCCGCAAGACGATCCTTGCCTTTGCCAACTCTAGCTCAATTGTTTCCTTGGATTTTGCGATCACCGCCTGCCCCTGCGCTCTTGCCTGTTCTTGGATTTCCAAAGCCAGGCGCTTTCCTTCCAAGGCAGCTTGCTGAATCCTGGATCGCGCCTCTTCTTCGATCTGACTTAAGCGTTTTTGATAATCCTCCTGCAGACGCGATAATTCTTCTTTAGAGCGGGCGATATTGGAAAAACCCTCTTCGATGCGGCGGCGGCGATCATCCAAAA
The DNA here is from genome assembly GCA_016180605.1 of Candidatus Omnitrophota bacterium. Lineage (GTDB taxonomy): Bacteria > Omnitrophota > Gorgyraeia > Aquiviventales > Aquiviventaceae > JACPAW01. The sequence goes on from JACPAW010000136.1 coordinate 2,949, forward strand.
GCCCAAGGATGGTTCCCCAGAAGAACTTCCGCAATAGAAGGACCAATAGGAAAAACCCAAGAACCGTCGTTACGATTTGAGCCAGCATGGGACGTTAAGTTAGTGGACTTTGAGGATCCCAAGGCCAAAGAGCAACACCACAACCAAAGCGTAGATGGTCAAAGCCTCGATGAAACCACAGCCGATGATCATTGCCCCTTGGATCTTCTGTGCTGCCTCCGGCTGCCTGGCAATAGATTCCATTGCAGCCGCGACAGCCTTTGCCAGCCCAAAAGCGCAAGAAATCGCCGCTAATGCCAAGGCCAGCGGCAAAGACAGCGCTAGAATTCCATCAGTTCCCATGAGATCCTCCTGTATGTTGGTTGTTTTCGTCATGCGCCCCTTCATGAGGAAGTGCCAAACTCAGATAGGCGCTCGTCAGCCACGTGAAAATCATTGCCTGGACAAAACCGAATAAAAGAACCAGCGGGACAATCAGGATATGAAGCGGCAACCCAATGGGCAGATGCAAGCCGCTGAGCGTCAAAATACCAAGCACGAAGAAGACTCCAAAAAGCACGTCATCCCCTGTGACATTCCCGAATAACCGAAGGGCAAGGCTGATGGGCCGCACCAGCTCCCCGAGAATATGGGTGACTGGAGCCAGGGTCAGCACACAGAGAGCGATTTCTCCCCCTGTCCTTGGGCTTCCCAGAAGATGGTGCAGGTAGGCCAGCAACCCGTTGGCCCGAATCGCCGTGTATTGGACATAAAGAAAGACGCACAAAGCCAACGAGGCGGTCGTCACAAATCCGCCGCTGATGACTTTGGCGCCATCCAAAATAAGCCCTCCGGTTGGCGATTTAAAGAACGGGATCAGGGCTGCCCAGTTCATGGCAAGAATGTATAAAAATAAGGTCCCCAGAAACGGAAGGAACTGCCGCGTGTGCTGGCCCAAATCCCCGGCGAAGGCTTTTTCGAAACCTTCCACGATAAGCTCAGCGAAATTCTGTCCACGTCCTGGGATGAGTGTCGGGCGGCGGGAAGTAAAAAGAAGAGCTGCGGCTAATCCTGCAGCAATCAGCAGTGCGAAGATGACATTCTCCCACGCATGAAGCCATTCATGCAAGGGGCCATGTTGAAGCCAGCTTAAAAGCACGGTCACCACATTAGGCGGCTCTGGAATGACTACACCTGCCTCTTCCGATGCCCAAGCCAGTTCACACCAATCCATCAGCGCGATACCAGAACGGAACGAAACGCCACAGCCATGAGCAGAACAAACCATAACGAGAAACCGAGCAAGAACCCAATCGGAGAAACCTTCGCACTAACAACGAGTACGGCCGCAATGCCGTAGAGAATAGGCAGCTTGATGCACCAAAGAGCGAGCATCTTCCAGAATCGAGCAGGAGTAGGACCCAGGGCGGAATTCACCAGCAAGCCAATCGCCCAAATATTGGCAATGGCCCACGCAAGCCCGCACCCTAATCCGGCGGCAAAGCGCCAATGGCCCAGCAAAATCAGCGCGGGCACCAGCCCCAATAACACCAAGATAGCCAGTCGTATTGCTTTATGGACGATTTCCATTCCTTAAGATCTAGTTGGATTCGTCTGAATCCGAGCGCTCCTTGACATACATCCATATTTCACGGGCAGCGGCAATAAATCCGGCCCCTAAAAGAGCTAATGTCAACCAGGGAGTTGTACCCAGCAGATGATCCAGAAACCAGCCAAACAAAGAACCCACTGTCGGACCCAAGGCCAATAACATGGGGATATAGAGATGATCCCCAACCGGCTTGGGCCAGCGCGTGCGGCGAGAGTATGTGCGAGGAGGCGCTTTCCGTGCGTCCTGCCCGCGCATTATAACACACTCCAGAGCTACGGTACCGCGATGCTTAGAGTACCAGCCGAATCGGACCCAGCCATGACAAAACAGAGCTTGGAAAAAGACCGAAGAACAGTGTCGCTAAAGCGCATACTCCCAAAGCCAGATGTAAAGCGGGGACCGGCTGTAGCGCTTGAGCCTCTCCTGCAGACTGCAGAAACATAAGGCGCATGATATTGACGTAGTAATAAAGAGCAATCGCGCTGTTGATGACCGCAGCTACGGCAACTAGGGTTTGGCCAGCTTGCAGGGCAGCGCCAAACAGGAAAAACTTCCCCATGAAACCAAAAAGCGGGGGAATGCCCGCAAGCGATAAAAGAAACAAAACGCAAGCAAACGCCAAAACCGGAGCCCTCGTGGAAAGACCGCGAAAGGCATCGAGAGATTCGCTTCCGGTTTGTTCCACAACAGCCACCGCACACGCAAAGGCCCCGAAGTTCATGAACAGATAGGCTATCAGATAAAGTACCAGCGCTTGAACACCAATCGGTGTTCCGGCTGTGATCCCAATCAACAGATACCCTGCCTGGGCAATGGTCGAGTAGGCTAAAAGCCTTTTGATGTTGGTTTGTGCTAAAGCCACCAGGTTGCCCAGCGTCATGGTCAGAATGGTCAGGCTCGAAAAGATAGGGTATAGATCCTGCCAAAGAGGAGCCAGGGTAGATAAAAACCGGATAAGTAGTCCGAAGGCCGCTGCCTTCGGGGCAACGGATAGAAGAGCGGCAACCGGCATCGGCGCTGCCTCATAAGCATCCGGAGTCCATAGATGAAAAGGCACCATCGAAATTTTAAATGCAAGCCCTACCAATAATAAAATGACCGCGAGTAGCACTCCCTGAGGAAATGCGGCTGCAGCCGGCTGGATCTTTTGCAAAAGCTCCGGGAATAAAAGCGCATCCGTCATGCCATAAAGAAGGGACATGCCAAAAAGCATGACCGCCGAGGCAAGGGCGCCAAAAAGAAAGTACTTTAAGGCTCCTTCTGCGGCGCGCGCATTATCCGGGAATCCGACCAATAAGTAACCGCTGAGGCTGACGAATTCGATGGAAAGATAGGCCATGAGCAAATGATTCGCCTCAACCATCAGCATCAGGCCTACACCCATTAGCAACAGAATCGCCAAATACTCGCCACGCATGGAAGCGCGCACTTCTTGGGATGCCATAATCATCAACAGGGTGATGGCAATAGAGCCCAAGGCGATCCATCGGAACAATAAGCTAAAACCGTCGCAGACAATCAGCCCGAAAAACGGTGCGTTGGAAGACACCCCTGTTTGTGTCAGTGCCCACGCACTGGCTCCCAAAGTAACCCAGCTTAAGATCAAGGGAATCTGTCCGCGCTTGGACCAGACGGCAGTAAGCAGGACTACCAGTGCCCCCGCACTGAGGATGACTTCTGGCCACCAGGCAGCGAGACTATCGAGCAACACGCCACTCATCATAATTCCCGACTCAGAGTTCTCACTTAGTTATCTAGTCACATGGGCGATGAACTGCTGCAGCGAGGTATCCTGCAAATGCAGCAGTGTCAGAGGCCATATCCCGATAACCAGAATGATGACGACAAGAGGGGCTACCGTGATCCATTCTCTTGGCCCTATGTCAGGCATCGAAGCCCAGCGCTCATTGAGCGGACCCAGCAAGACCTGTTGAATGACGCGCAGGGAATAAGCAGCGGCGATCACCACCCCGATGATGGAAACCATCGTCTGCCAGCGCCAGACTCCAAAAGCGCCCACGAATGCCATGAACTCTCCCACGAAACCGCTTAATCCCGGAAGCCCCAGGGTTGCCAAGCTAAAGAAAATCAACAACCCGGCGTAGACGGGAACCCGCGCCCCCAATCCTCCAAAAGCATCCAGCTGCCGCGTGTGGGCGCGATCATAAAGAACCCCAACGAGCAAGAACATGCCACCGGTGATAATCCCATGATTGAACATCTGCAGCATCGCCCCATGCAATCCCTCGGAGGTTAAGCTCGCAAGACCCAAGAGCACGAATCCCATGTGCGAAACCGATGAATAGGCAACCAGCCGCTTGAAATCGGTTTGTGCCATGGCCACAAACGCCCCGTAGACGATGTTGATCATCCCCAAAACCGCCATGGCAGATCCGAACCATTGCGCCCCTTCGGGAAAGAGCGGGTAGCCGATTCGAAAGAATCCGTAGCCTCCCATTTTCAGAAGAACGCCCGCCAAGATAACACTGATGGGAGTAGGAGCATCCACGTGGGCATCGGGAAGCCACGTGTGAAACGGGAAAATGGGTACTTTAACGGCAAAAGCCAAGAAGAAGGCCACAAACAAAACTTTTTGCAGTCCCAGGCCCAGTTGGGAGGCTTTACCCGACAGAGCCACCAGGTCGAAGGTTTGGGTATTCAGGTATAACGCCAGAATCCCAAGAAGCATCGCGAGGCTTCCGGCTAATGTGTATACAAAAAACTTAAAAGCCGAGTATTCGCGCCGCCCTCCTCCCCAGATGCCGATCAAAAAATACATCGGCACGAGCACGATCTCCCAAAAAATATAGAAGAGAAAAAGGTCCAGCGCTAAGAAGGTGCCCAGCATGCCTACTTCCAGCAATAGATAGAGCGCAAAATATTCTTTCTGCCTCTGGGTAATTCCAAAAGAGGCAAGGCAAGCCAAGAACCCCAACAGCACGGTGAGCAACACCATAGGCAGGCTTAATCCGTCGATTCCCAGATAGTAGGAAATGTTCAGCTGCGGTATCCAGCTTGCCCGCTCTTCAAACTGCATGCTGGCAAGTGCGGGCTGGAACTGGCCCAGAACTTTAAGCCCGACCAAGAGAGCCGCACCGGTTGCCACAACGGCTACCCCGCGAATCCAGCGAACCGAGCTTTTGGGAAGAACCAAGATGAGCAGCATTCCCAATAACGGACAGGCCAGCAATGAAGTCAACAGCATCACAATTCGTCCCTCGTTTACCCCGTACCGTGGTACGGGGTTTACTGACTCGCTATGACACCCACAGCCAATGCCACGATGGCAACCACGATCATCAGAAGATATGGATGCACAATGCCGGTTTGAATCAATCGAGGAAGCAGCCCTAGATTGCGCGTGGCTGTAGCCACTCCATTGACGGCTCGATCCACGATGAGCCGATCAAATCGCTCCTTCCATTGGCCAAGCCGCCAGGTGCCGGATCCTGCTGCGTTGACGGCTCCGTCAACGACCTTCTGGTCAAAACGCGAAAAAGCGCGGGTGGCGGCATAAAAGGGCTGCAAAATGGCTTTGTCATAAAACTCATCCACATAGTATTTATGAAAAGCTGCCTGATAAAGCCACTGGCCAATCGGCCTTAGACTTGCTGGCAAAAGCTGTCGTCGACGGAAACCCACCTGCCAGGCCAGCCAGAATCCACCCAGAACCAGTGCTGCGGAGAGTGCCACCATTCCGATTTCTATTCCTTCATGCATCTCATGCACGCCAATGATGCGGAAGAACAGATGGTGCATCCAAGGACTGCCCACAAGACCTATCCCGGCAGCGAAAATCGCCAATAAGACAAGAGGAGCCGTCATGATCGCAGGCGACTCGTGCGCATGCTTTGCATCGGATGAGGGACTTCCATGGAAACAACGCAGGTAGAGCCGCAACAGGTATGTGGCCGTCAACAGAGCGCCCAGAACCAAGCTCCAAAATACCCAAGACATCGTGTGTTGCGCTTGAAGCAGGATGGCGTCCTTGCTCCAGAAGCCGCTTAAGAATGGCGCTCCGGATAGGGACAACACGGCGATCAAAAACGTGATCCACGTCAACGGCATGAAATGCCTTAATCCGCGCAGATGCTCCAGCTCTTGCTGGTGCGTGCCATGGATGACGCTGCCAGCACCCAAAAACAACAGCGCCTTACAAAAAGCATGCATGCACAGATGAAACAAAGCCAGCGGCATGGCTTTCAGGCCAAGCGCTGTCATCATGAGCCCGAGCTGGCTGATCGTAGAATAGGCCAGCACCCGTTTGATATCAGTCATCGTCAGAGCGATGGTAGCGGCGAATAAATGGGTGGCCAGCCCGATGCCAAGAACCAGATTCAGGCTCTCAGGGGTAAACAAAGGAAAGGTCCGTGCCACCAAATAGACGCCTGCTGCGACCATCGTGGCCGCATGAATGAGTGCTGAAACCGGAGTCGGGCCCTCCATCGCATCGGGAAGCCATATGTGCAGAGGAACCTGAGCGGATTTGCCGATGGCACCGAAGAACAATAGAGCGCTGATGAGGGTAAGGACGTGCGGATCCAAAGTCTGTCGAACTTGGGCCAGATTGCCAAGCTGCAGGGAGCCGCTGCTCCAAAACAAAATCAGAATTCCAAGGAGCATGCCGGTGTCTCCGATGCGTGTCGTCAGAAACGCTTTGCGGCCTGCCTCAGCAGCAGCACTCTTTTCGAACCAGAAGCTAATCAGTAGATAAGAACAGAGGCCTACGAGTTCCCAGCAGGCGTATAAAAGCAAGAAATGATCCGCCATCACTAATCCCAGCATGGAGGCGCAAAACAAAGAAAGGTAGGCGAAGAAACGAGAAAAGCGAGGATCGTGGTGCATGTAACCGATGGAATAGAGGGCAATCAGGGTGCCAATGGAAGTAACGACCACCAGCATCACCCAGCTTAACCCATCCACAGAAAGGCCTAAGGTCCAGTTCGCGCTGGCTTGGGAGAGCCAAACCCAGGAAAATCCAATACGGTTGCCCGCAAATACCAAATCGCTCAGAGCGATTGTCATAAAGAAGGTGCTCGCTAAAGCAAGAACCGTAAGCCACGCGCTGGCCTTGCCGATGCGGCGGCCAAAGAGCAGTAAGAGGACCGCGGTAATCAGCGGAACCCCGGGGATAAAAAGCAGCGCGATCATCCGCTTAAAAGCTTGGCTTCATCCGCGAAAACGGTTTTGGCGTGGCGGGAAAGGCTCAAAATGATGGCCAGTCCCACGACCGCCTCGCAGGCGGCCAAAGCGATCACAAAAAAGGCGATGGTCTGGGCTTGCGCGTTGGAGAAGATGCGGCTGAAGCAAACGAAGTTCAGGCCAGCCGCATTGAGCAGAAGCTCGATGGAAAGCAGCATGGCAATGGCGTTTCGCCGCGTCAACATTCCAAAAACACCCAAGCAAAAAAGCGCATGGCTCACAAGCAGAAACCACCGCAGCGTCATTTTGGGTCGCGTCCTAATTTGACGGGTGACGCGGCCGAGGGGCACCCCACGACGAGGCTGCGGGGGATGGGGGGTAGGACTATCGGATATGAAGGATCCCCCGAGCCGAGGAGTGGGGATACGGCCGCGGCAGGACCCGTCAAATTAGGACAGTGTCTCATCTTGAGAACCGTTGCTTCTCGGACGCCAGAGCCACGGAGCCGATGAGCGCAACCAGGATGACTAGCGAAATGACTTCAAACGGAAGGACGAGCAGCACTACCAACTGCTGGCCTAAAGCCGCTGTGGTCGGGGCTAACCCGGCATCGGGAAGATGCTCCGGCAAGGACCAGGTAGAGGCCGTCAGCAGAACGAATAAACCCACGGATGCGATCCCTGCTGGCAAGGGAGGCCGATTGACGACCGAGCCGGTAATATCATTGCCGGCGAGGGAGTGACGCCAACCGCAGGGTTGGCGGCCGACCGAGCCTCCAGACTGATGGAACTTGGCTGTCAGCATGATGCCAAAAATGATCAGTGTCAGGATGGCCCCGACATACACGAGGATCTGCGTAAATGCCAAGAACTCCGCTCCTAAAAGCAGGAAAAAACCAGCGACTGCGATTAAGGCCAGTCCCAAGCTTAAGGCAGCACGGAATAAGTTGCGCAAGGTGACGGTCCAAACCGCACCCATCAAGGCAAGGGCTGCCAAGATAACGAAAGCAATCGTATAACCGCCGGTTGGCATGAATGGAGGGGGGATTATCCCCACACCTGCTGGAGCCCCGCCAAAGGCGGGGCGTGGCCGCACGAAGGTTTTAAGAACAAGGAAGCGGCCATGGCGGTATCTTTCTGCCAAACCGAATAGGAAAAAGATCGATTCATTCTAGGAAAGATACCGCCAGCAGCAGGTGTGGGGATTATAGCATAGGGCGGCTGACGATGCGACCAGGACGCGTTACGGGAATCTGCTCACTGCAAAGGGGGCAAGCATGAGGGGCAAAGGTCTCAAAAGCCAGGGAAAGCAGGCGGACAAAACGGCGGCCGGGGAACCTGGCTTGTCCTCCGGAGCGATCCACAATGGTTCCAATTCCTATCACCTTGGCATTGAAGCTTTCGACTAACGCCGCCACTTTCTTGGCGGATTCGCCGGTAGTAATGGCATCTTCCACGATGATCACACGGTCTTTGCTCGTCAAGGTAAAACCGCGCCGCAGCTGCATTTCCGCGTCCACCCGCTCTGCGTACACCGCCCTGGCCTTAAGCGTCCGCGCGGCTTCATAGGCCACGAGGATGCCTCCAATGGCAGGGCCAATGGCAACCGTAGGACGCGAAGCCTTAAAGCGCCGGGCCAGCTCCGCACAGATGGCGGTTGCTTGTTTTGGATATTGCAGCACCTGGGCACATTGAAAATAATGCCCGCTATGCAAGCCCGAGGAAAGCTCGAAGTGGCCGCGTTGCAAGGCATTGCTGCGACGAAACATTTCCAAGATTTTTTCCCTCGTCAACATGCTTTCCTCCCTAATTTCATTTGTTCCAGAATGGACAATGCTGCAGCTTTAGGATCATCGGATGCCGTCACAGGGCGACCGACCACCAGCGCATCGGCTCCAGCCTCAAGGGCTTCTTGCGGTGTGGCCACGCGCCGATGGTCCGCTGCCTGTGCGGATGCCGGCCGAATCCCGGGGCAACCAATGTAGAGTTCCTTTCCGAAACTCCGCCGCAATAAAGCCGCCTCCTGCGCTGAAGCGACGACCCCCTCACAGCCGCACGCATAAGATCGCTTGGCCAGCTCGATCACGCGATCGGCGACAGAAGTTCCCGCATCGGCAGACTCGGAGCCTACGCTCGTCAATAAAGTAACGGCCAAAACACGCGGGGGACGGACATGTAACCGGGAGGATTCTTGTTTGATGCCGCGCACGGCTGCGCGCAGCGTTTCTTCTCCCGCTGCCGCATGCACCGTGATCCAAGATGCTTCCAAACGCGCTGCGGCCTGACAGCTGGCTTCCACCGTCGATGGAATATCAAAGAATTTAAGATCGAGCATCACGTCAAACCCCAAGCCTCGCAGTTGACGGACGGCTTCGGGCCCGCAAGCGGTAAAAAGGATGCTACCGACTTTGACGGCACAACCGATATCTTTAAGCAGATAGGCTACCGGCAAGGCCTCCTCGAACGAGAGCTGATCGAGGGCAATGATCAGCTGTTGCGACATCCCATCAAGTCCTTTAACGAGTCCATTTGACGTCGATTGCAATGACGCTCCAGGTCTTTAACCAGGCAAGTGCCGGCGCGGGGGTTGATGAAATGGGCCGTCCCCATCGCAACCGCGCTGGCTCCGGCTAAGAAATATTCCAAGGCATCTTGCAAACGAAGAATTCCTCCTGCAGCGATAATCGGAACTTTCACGGACCGTGCAGTATACCACACTCTCCAGACGGTGAGGGGGCGAATTGCAGGCCCACTTAATCCTCCCGTAAGCGAACCCAGCACAGAGCAACCCGTTATCGGATTCAGTTGCATCGCCGTATAGGTGTTGGCTATCGTCAGGGCATCCGCTTTGGCTTTCTCTGCTGCCTGGGCAATCGGAGTCAGGTCTGTAACGTCCGGGCTGAGTTTGGCAATTAAAAGTTTCTTGGTCACCCTTCGAGCCGTCTGCACCCAGGTGTACGTCGCTTGAGGATCCTGCGCCACCATCCGCTGAACCAGTGCGGAGTGCGGAGTACGGAGTGCGGAATCATCTACAGGCTTATCCTTCCACTCCGAACTCCGAACTCC
>JACPAW010000189.1 GCA_016180605.1 Candidatus Omnitrophota bacterium
AGCACCAATTGCTGCTCATCATCGACAATCAGAACTCTTTTCTTATCCGCCATCGGCTTTCCTCCTTTGTTTACTGCAATAATGCTTCGCGCACTTTTCCCACTAATTCCTGTGATGAAAAAGGCTTAATCACGTAATGGGACGATTGGACTCCAATTGCCAGTTTGCGGTCGCCAGGCTCGTTTTTCCCGGTGACGACAATGACCGGGATATCTTTTGTCTTTTGATTCTCTTTCAGCAAACGATAAAGTTCATAGCCGTCCATCGCGGGCATCACCAAATCCAGCAAAATAAGCTGAACCGAATGCTTCTTAAGCTGTCCAAGGGCATCGGAGCCGCTGGCGGCCGTAAGGACTTCATATCCATGCAACTCCAGCAACTCTTTGATGAACTGGCGGATTTTTGGCTCATCATCGACAACAAGAAGGCGCGCCTTGGGCGGCTCTGCCCGGTTCATCCCCCGCTCCACAATGCGCAAGAGCTCCTCTTCCGTCGCTCCTTCATCAGGAAACGTAGCGGTAGACACAATCATGTGCCTTGGCCAGTCTTTTGAAAAAGAGGACGGCTGCTCCTCGAAAATACGCTTGAGGCGCTCGGCAATTCCCTGTGCCCCGATTTTATTGGCCGCAGCGAAAACCATCACCATTTCCCCGCGTTGCCAACGCACCACTGCATCCCCGGCACGCTGGCGGACGTATGCCTTAAGCAGGGTTTCCACTTCGTTAAGGAATTGATAGACCTCTTCGACAGAATGTTTTGCCTTAAACTCCGCCATATTAGCCAAGGAAATTCCCAAAATAGAAAAATGGCCTTGGTGGCGTTTCGCTTGTTCAATATGCATTTTGAAGTATTCGTGGAAAATTTCCTCAAGATGATACCGGGGCAGCGTAAAAAAGAAAGTGCTTCCCCTGCCTGGACGGCTGGTGGCCCAGATGCGACCCCCATGCAATTCCACCAGGCGCTTGCTGATCGCAAGCCCAAGCCCACTGCCTTTGGACGCATAAGGCGTTGAGAGCGGTCCCATTTGTTGAAACTTTTCAAAGAGCTTCGGCATATCTTCCGGAGCGATGCCAATACCCGTGTCCGTAACGCTGAAACGGATTTCATTGGCTTCTTCCTCAGCCGATACGGTAATGCGACCTCCCTTGGCAGTAAAGCTGATGGCATTGTTAATCAGGTTAATCAGGACCTGGACGAGCTTATCTGGATCGGCAAAGAGGGTGGGTGCCGGATGGGATAGCTTGACTTCCAGTGCCAACCCTTTGTTCAAGGCCAAGGGCTGCATGAACTTCATCACTTCCACAAATACAAAATTAGCTTCCAGCACTTCTTTGTTGAGCAGGACACGGCCGGCCTCGATTTTTCCCATGTCCAGCAAATCATTGGTGATGCGGACCAAGCGTTCCACGTTGGAGCGGATAATGTTGAAGTATTCATGCTGTTCCGCAGTCACCGGCCCTGCGATTTCATCGCTGAGGATCAAGATGAATTCTTTTATCGTCGATAATGGAGTACGCAGCTCATGGCTGACCATCGCCACCAAATCGGACTTGACCTGATCCGAGCGCCGTAATTCTTCATTGGCCCGCCGCAGCTCTGTGTTGCGCTCCTCCAAAAGCCTGGCACTCTCCCACAATTCGGTACGCAGCCGCTCCCGTTCATCCCGCAATTCCCGGCGCGAAAGCCCTTCCCGGATGACAATCGGCAGCGAAGACACATGCCCCAGAGATGCCGATTTAACGACAAAATCCATCGCTCCCATTTTCAGAGCGTTCAGGACCGACACCTCATCCGCCTGCTCGGTAAGCATCACACAGATGGCGCTCGTTTTTAATGCTCTAATACGGCGCAATATTTCAAATCCTTGGAGGTCCGGAAGCTGCATTTCGATTACCACGACTCCGTACTTCTGGCTGGCGATACGCTCCAGTCCCTTCCGACCGCTCGCACAGATGTCTACTAGAAAACCCTCCTTTTCCAGTGCCTCCTTCATGAGCAAGGCCTGGCTGGACTCGCCTTCCAGCAGAAGGACCTTTACCGGGTCAGCAGTCATTGTAACGGGTTGCAGTTTTATATCTTGCATAGGGTTTTAAGCAGTATTAACTGAGGCCTCAGAGCAGGGCAACGCAGTGTGAAGCATATAGCGGACTGAGCACACAGCATCCAGCACACAGCAATCAGCAATCAGCAATCAGAATAGGGACATGAGGCAGGATGGAGGTTGGAAGTTGGAAAGAGACGAGTGCATTGAGCGATGAAGTTATTCCAACATCCTACCTCCAAATTCTTACTTCCTACCCATCGTGTCACTCTTCTGAGTGCTGTAGGCTATCCTTACAGGCAGGCGGCCCAGCGCAGAAAACGCCACAATTGCCGGAAATGGGAAGTGGCGAATCGAAGAAAATCAGCAGCACTTAGGTCTTTTGCGGAAAGAAGCTCTCCCTGGGCATTGCAAACCCCGTAAGTTTCAAGGCGCCAGCGCAATAAGGCAGAGCGCCAGGGGGTAAGCAAGTGGAACCCAGCAAGATTCCAGACGATGGCGATCATTCGTAGTAACAGCATGGCAATAGAACGGTTGGACACAAGACACACGACCCACGATACACGAAGAGCAGATACGTGACGCACGACTCGCGATACACGAGGAACGACGTGAATCATGAATCGTGAATCGCGAGTCGTGGGTCGTGAGTCGAATCTGGTGTCTGATCAGCTCTTTGCGATCTGACGTGCGGCAGTTAATGCTGCGTCGTAATTTGGGTGCGACGTGACTTCGGGAACATACTCGACGTAGCGGATTACTCCAGCCCCATCGATGAGAAAAATCGACCGCGACAAAAGGCGCAGCTCCTTAATCAACACCCCATAAGCTTTTCCAAATGCCGCATTCTTGTGGTCAGAAACCACTTGGATATGTCCCGCACCGGATGCCCCACACCAGCGCTTCTGCGCAAACGGCAGATCCATACTGATCGCCAGAATATGTACGTTGGGAAGCTTGGCTGCTTCTTCATTAAAACGACGGGTTTGCGCATCACAAACCGGCGTATCCAAAGAAGGCACGGCGCTGATCAACAGGGTTCGACCTGCAAAATTCGACCGCTTCACCGGGGTAAGATCCTGACCCAGGACCTCAAAGTCCGGTGCCGAATCGCCGGGCTTAAGCTGAGGACCGATTAAGGTAAGCGGGTTGCCTTTAAAAGTGGCAACTCCCGCCCGTTGTTCCATCGTGGAATGACAAGCACTGGTTGTTCCCATCACATGCCTCCTTTGACGTCACATCCATACTGGAGGCTCATGGTACTTGAAACCTTCCATGCGGTCAAGCAGACAAACGGTCTGTAATGAACAAGAAGGACAGATTAGATAGTCAGAGGAGGAACTTATGGG
>JACPAW010000137.1 GCA_016180605.1 Candidatus Omnitrophota bacterium
CTGGTCGGGAATTAGGCCTCATCGGGATTATCTTCCCTACTGCGTTTCCAAAGCGGGTGTGATCGCACTGACCAAGGCTTTGGCCAAGGAACTAGCCCCTAACATTCAGGTCAATGCGATCGCCCCAGGACCGGTGCTTGCCCCGGAAGAGATGGCGGCATCGCAGCGCAAGCGGATTGCCAAACTGGTGCCTTTGAAGCGCTGGGGTAGCCCCCAAGACATCGTGAATACGGTTTTGTTTCTAATCGAAGGGACCGACTTCATGACCGGCTCCACGATCTTTGTCGACGGAGGAAGACTCATCGCCTAGTGAACAGAGGTCAGAAGTCAGAAAACAGAAGTCAGAGGGTAATTGCATGTCCTACGACTTCTGACATCTGATTTCTGACATCTGACTTCTATCTCATGTACACTGTTACGAAAGTCATCCACTTTTGTTATGGCCACCGGCTGCTCCATTACAACGGAAAATGCCGCGATCTGCATGGGCACAATGGGCGGGTGGAAATTGAACTGGCCTGTGAAAAATTGGACTCACGAGGGATGGTGCGGGATTTTACGGAGATTAAGCAGACCATCCAGGGTTGGATCGATAAACACCTGGACCATAAAATGATCTTAAATCGAAAGGACCCAGCACTTTCTTTTCTACGAAAGCTCGGGGAACCTTTTTATGCCCTCAATGCAAACCCAACGGCAGAGAACATCGCCAAATTAATCTATGAACAAACGGTTCGCTTGGGATTTGCCGTGCGGATCGTCCGCTTATGGGAAACAGAGCACTCATACGCGACCTATCAAGCAGCCAGCCGCCGCAATTCCACTGCCGCATAGCCAAGATCCGCAAGTGCCTTCTTCTTGATCCGCACGAATACCCACGGAACTCCGAAGTCTTCCAAGAGCCGGTTGGCGATCTGATCCGCTAGGGTTTCCATCAGACGGAAGCTGCGGCTTTGGGAAAGCTCTTTTACGCGTGCCACAACCCTTGCATAGTCGATCGCAAAAGAGACGTCGTCTTTCTGAGCGACTTTCGCCGCATCCGTGGGAATTTCCAAATCGATCCAAACCGGCTGGGCAGTGGCGCGCTCCTCTTCCTTAACCCCTAGATGACAGAGCAGCTTCAAATCGACGTGCGGGATGATTGGCAAGAATCAATAGCCAGTAGCTCAATGCCAAAATGGCAGCGCTTAAAAACCATCCTATGAAGGAGTCGCGCCAGAACCACCATAGGCCAGCAGCCAAGATATTGATCAACGCCATCGGCAGCAGAAATTTCCAGGCTAGGCCCATGAGCTGATCGACGCGCAGTCGCGGGAATGTACCGCGCAGCCAAACCAATACAAAGACCAGCGCGTATGTTTTTGCAAGAAACCACATCCAAGAAGGAATCGGTTCTTTGATCCACACTAAGCCAGCCGCAAGAAGCAGGGCCGTTGCCACCACGCGAACCGGAAGGCTCAATTTCCTAGCCGTAGCAATCAGAGCGCTACCCAAAACCGTCAGGACCCAGAACGGCACAGCCGGGCCTTGCCAACCGCCGAGGAAAAAGGTCACCGCAAAAGCGCAAACCGCGAAGGCCTCCAGAAACTCGGCCATGTACCAAAGCGCAAACTTCATGCCGCTATATTCGGTGTGAAAACCGGCGACCAGCTCGGATTCCGCTTCAGGCATATCAAACGGGGTGCGGTTGACTTCGGCGACTCCGCTTAGAAAAAAGATGATCCCGGCTACAAACCCCCACGGAGTGGCAATGAACCACCGCTGGGCCTGTGCTTCCACGATGCCTACGGTAGACATAGTCCCTGCAATCATGATCACGACCACCGCCGAAAGAACTCCCGGAACTTCATAGGAGATGACCTGGGCCACTCCGCGCATCGCTCCCAAGATAGAAAACTTGCTGCGCGAAGCCCACCCACCCATGAAAATGGCATAGGCGCTGATCGATGAAATGGCAAAAAAATACAAAAGGCCGACGTTAAGATCCGCCGCGATGAGGTACCGGCCAAACGGAAGTACGGCGAAGAGCAAAATAGCCGGAGCGACTGCGAGAATCGGAGCCATCGCATGCAACAATCGATCCGCGCCTTGGGGTGCGATGTCTTCCTTGATCAGCATCTTTAAACCATCCGCCATAGGCTGCAATAAACCATAAACGCCTACCCGTGTGGGCCCAAAGCGATTCTGCATCCGGGCAATCAGCTTGCGCTCGATCCACGTCAGATACATCATGATCAAAGGAGCGACGGCAGCGATAGCCCCGATTGCAATCCCGATCGACACCCAGGGGCGTGCTGACTCCGGAAACAAGTCGCGCAGCAGAATGGCTGGCTTAACGAATAAGGTTTCAAGAGAAGGCAGGCTCATGGCGCTTTCGGAGGAAAAACGGGTTGAGGCTTCGGTCGTTTGGCAGCCAGACGGGCATCCACTTCTGAAGCCTCGGTTGGCTTGATGCGCTGAAAATATTCGTTGGGCTTCAAGAGTTCCTGTTTATTAAGGA
The DNA here is from genome assembly GCA_016180605.1 of Candidatus Omnitrophota bacterium. Taxonomy (GTDB): domain Bacteria; phylum Omnitrophota; class Gorgyraeia; order Aquiviventales; family Aquiviventaceae; genus JACPAW01. The sequence goes on from JACPAW010000137.1 coordinate 2,501, forward strand.
TAAGCGAGCCGAAGCGCTCTGAAGAGGAAAGCTCATATTGATTATCCATCTCGATCGCATCAAAGGGGCACACATCGACGCAAATACGACAAGACATGCAAATGGAAACATCGATCTTGAATTCCACAGGAAACGTGCGCCCATTGGCTTTTTGGGGTCTTCCCTGCTCATCCTTGGCAGGCCCTGTAATGTAAATGCACTGCGGGGGACATTCCTGTTCACAAATCTTGCAGGAAACGCAACGCAGATTATCCGGAGTGCCATCGTAGACCAAAAAGGGGAAATATCGAAACCGCTCGGCGTGCTTTTGTTTCACATCCGGGTACTCTATCGTCACTAACCCTTCTACCGCAGGCTGCCGCAACCCACGCAGCAAAACCCTGCCCCAGGGATAAGTTTCCAGGAAGGTGCGGAAAGTTACTCCCATTCCCCGAAGAACACCTGCTCCAATGAAAGCCATCTGCTCATTGGTTCAAGGTTCAAGGTTCAAGGTTCAAGGCAACTATTTTTTGCCAAGAGCCTTCAGCCTAGAGCCTTGAGCGCCTCTGCTTGTTATCGATCCACTTCTCCGAGCACGATATCGATTGAACCGAGAATAATGATGGCATCGGCGACTTTGTGACCGATGCACAGATCTTCCAGCACGGTAAGGTTTACAAAACTGGGAGCGCGCACATGGTAACGATAGGGTTGGGGCGATCCATCGCTGACAAGATAAAAGCCAAGCTCTCCTTTTGGCGCTTCGATGCGGCCGTAGGCCTCATTTTTAGCCGGTCGGAAAGTGCGCGGGGCTTTACCCATGGCAGCCCCTTTCGGACTTATCGCAGGACCTTCTGGAATATCCTTTAAGGCTTGCTGAAGGATCTTCACGCTCTGCCGCATTTCGAGTATCCGGATATAGTAGCGGTCATACACATCCCCTACCGAACCCAGAGGCACACGAAAAGAAAATCGAGGATAAAGCGAATATCCGTCCACCTTGCGGATGTCGTAGTCTACACCACTGGCCCGAAGCATAGGGCCGGTGATGCTGGCATTGACGGCCAGTTCCTTGGAAAGGACTCCGACATTTTGGGCACGCTGGCGGATGATCTCGTTTTCTGTCAACAGCTTTTCGAATTCATCAAGAAAGTGCGGGTAGTGGTCCACGATCTCTTTGGCTTGTTTGAGCCAGTCCTCGGGCACATCCTGGCGGACACCCCCTGGCCTGACGTAATTGCACATCATGCGCGAACCGGAAGCCGCCTCAAAAAGATCCAAGATTTTCTCACGCTCACGAAAAGCATAAAGAAGAGGAGTGCCAAAAGCACCCATATCATTCAAGAGAAATCCGGTTACGGCGGTGTGGTTTACCAAACGTGTGAGTTCCGCCATGATGATCCGCAGATATTCGCCCCGCTCCGAAGCGGTAATGCCTCCTAGCTTTTCGATTGCAATCGCCAATCCGAAGTTGTTCGACATGGCTGAGAAATAATCCAAGCGGTCGGTAAAGGGGAAACTTCCGATGTAGGTGATCCCCTCGCCGATTTGCTCGTGATTGCGGTGCAGGTAACCCATCACCGGTTTGAGCTTGACGATCGTCTCTCCATCCAACACCGCGTTCATCCGGAACACCCCGTGGGTGGAAGGATGCTGCGGCCCGAGGCTGACTTCCAGAAGCTCACCGGCAGTGCTCATGGAGAAAGTGTCTCCACAGCGTCCTGGTCTTCTACGATGTAATCCTTGCGCATGGGATGGCCCTTGAAACCTTCCCACATGAGAATGCGGCGAAGATCGGGATGTCCTTCAAAAACAACGCCAAAAAGATCGTAAGCTTCCCGCTCCTGAAACTCAGCGCCCCGCCATAGCGGGGTTACGGAAGGCACAGAAGGTTTTTCTCGTTCCACCTTAACCTTTAATGCCACAGGCCCGTGCTTTTTGAGCATGGAATAAAAATGATAAATGACCTCCATCCGCTCCGGCGGGTAGTCTACAACCGTCAAATTAGCCAGATAGTCCAAGCTGAAGCGTTCTGTATTTTTCAGACAGCGACAAACGGTAATGAGATCCTTGGAGCTAACAAGTAAGCTGCCCGCTTCCAGGTCTAATGGAACCCCTGGAAGCAATTCCTGAATGACCGATTTTAACTCTTCAAGAGGAAGCATTTCCTTCACTTTATTTCACTTTATTTCACTGACCACTGTCCTTCGGTGGCTGCCAGACTTCAGGGTTGTAATGGGGCTTAAGCCCTTTTTCGCCAAATTCCGGAATGGCATATTCGGCTTTTTTACTGTCTACCTCAGATGCCATCGATCGGCTTCGAATGCGCTCTTGCAGACGCATCAAGCCTTCCAAGAGTGCCTGCGGGGTTGGAGGACAGCCTGGGATGTAGACGTCAACGGGAATAAAACGGTCGATTCCTTTCAGCACATTGTAGCCTTTATGGAATGGCCCGCCGGATGTGGCACAGGCTCCCATGGAAATGACGTATTTAGGCTCTGCCATCTGGTTATAGAGGCGGACAACTTGCGGCGCCATCTTCTTGGTAACCGTCCCTGCCACAATCATCAAATCGGCTTGCCGGGGAGAAGCGCGGAAAATCTCCGAACCAAAGCGGGCAATATCATAGCGCGAAGCTGCGGTAGCGATCATTTCAATGGCACAACAAGCAAGACCAAACTGTAACGGCCAAATTGAATTGCTCCGGCCCCAGTTCACCAATTGGTCCCAGGTAGTCATATAGACACCCTGTTTCTGTAGCTCGCTTTGCAGACCCTTATCCATAGAATCACCTACAAGCACACAGCAATCAGCATACAGCACACAGAAACTGCCTTATCTGTATGCTGTTTGCTGTGTGCTGTCTGCTAATCACTGCCACTCCAAAACACCCTTCTTCCATGCGTAGACCAAACCCACCGCCAGAATGGCGATAAACACCAACATTTCGATAAGCATCGCCGGGCCAAACCCCTTCCATACCAGCGCCCAAGGATAAAGAAAAACCACTTCCACGTCAAACAATACGAATAACAGCGCGTAAAGGTAATACTGAACGCGGAATTGCACCCAGGGATCTCCTTCAGAGACCATACCGCACTCGTAGGCAGCCAGCTTGGAAGGAGACGGTTTCTTCGGGGAGAGCAAGCGAGAAAGCACAAGGGGGGCCACACCAAATCCCACTGACACTACAGCCAAGATTCCAATAAAAGCGTACGCGTATCCGTCCATGGATGTTTCAATGGGGCAGAGCGTTCAATTCGAGGAGACTAAAAGCACGAGTGCTTCAGGAAGTAGCGGCGATAATGTACGAGCATCCCCGATTGACGGTTTGCTCTCCAAAAAAGATGCAGCCTGTTGCACTTTGTCCTGTTGCTCAGCTTCTATCCAGTGGTCCCAGCACATTTGTTTTATTATAGCATCTTCATGAGGATTGCGCTGGAGCTCCCGCTTGCTCCAGAGCGCTTTTCAACTGCTTTAAGGCAGAAAGCAAGGTTCCTTTGCAGTGCACGCGCAGGACACGGCGCTTGCGTTCGCGCATCGCTTGAAAATCCCCGAGCGCCTGAGCCTGCTTCAAAATACCAAAGGTAAAGGGTTCCCCTGGGATGGGCAAATCTTCGGGCTCTTCGCTTGTTAATAACACGAATAAGCCGGAATTAGACCCTCCTTTGAAAAGCTGGCCGGTTGAGTGTAAATACCGCGGCCCGAACCCTAACAGGGTAGCCAGCCCAAAATCCACGCGCGCCTGCTCTCGCAGGGTATAGAGGATCTCATCCAATTCCCGCAGGCGGGGCAAGAATGAGAGAAAAGCGATGTAATCTCCAGCCTGCCGCGTTGCGAAAAACCTGCCAAGGCATTGAGCCAAAGACTCCGCAGCTAAATCCAAAGATGCGGCATACACGACTATGTCTTTTTCTTCGCAGATTTCCTTTGCCTCATCATTCCAGGTGCGAGAGCGAGCATGTTGTTCCAGAAGGACTTTCGTGCGGTCTTTGCTTTCCTGGACATTCGGCTCATCGAATGGATTAACCTCCATGACCGCACCCGCAACCGCAGTGGCCAATTCCCACTTCGCTACTTCCCCACCAAGATCATAAAGATCCTCCCAACGAATGCGTATCACCGGATGGTTCTGGCGTATCAATGCAGCGACGTGCTCCTCCAGTGCCCGATCCGGGGCAGAAGCCAGTTGCAGCTCGATGAACAACCGGTCCTCACCATAGAAAGCGTGAGGGTTGATTTTTTCGCCATGGATGGGAATAATCCCTTTTCCTTGCTTGCCCAGGCTTTCCGCGATCAATTGCTCAACCCAGGTGCTGAAACCGGCTGTGGCATCGCTGCACAACAAAGTGAGCTTGTCTTTCCCCGCTAATCCCAGGCTGCCTATGGCAGCACCCAGTTGAACGCCGGGATTATCTTCCAGTCGAACGGAAACCCCGCAGCGCGCGAACATCTCCTGGGCGCGCTCTAGAAGCCGTCGGGTATTCACCCCAATGAGCGCAGCAGGGACCAAACCAAAATAGGTCAGAGCGGAAAAACGACCTCCAACTTCTGCGCCCGCACCCTTTCCATGGACAAAGATTCGACGGAAGTTCCAGGCCTTGGCCTGCGATTCTAAAGGAGTCCTGGCATCCGTGATGGCCAGAAACGGCGCCCCAGGGCGTTTAGCGAGCGAAGAGAGCCTCTCATACCAATACCGGGAAAGCGCTGTGATCTCAATGGTGGTACCTGATTTGCTAGAGACAATGGCGCAAAAGCGCTCAGGTGAAAGTCGCCGTTGCTGGGTAAGAATTGCGGTTGGGTCGGTCGTATCCAGGACGATTAGCTCTAAAGCACCTGGTGCGACCCCAAACAGGCTCCGGCATACTTCCGAGAAAAGTCCGCTTCCCCCCATGCCCAAGAGCAAAGCATCCGTAAAACCGTCCTGGCGTAGCTCGCGAGCGAGATTCTCCAAGGAACTGCAAGAACCGAGCATGAGTGGCGTAATGGAAAGCCACCCTAGCCGGTTCCGGATGGATGCTTCAACGGTAGGCTGCTGCGTCCATAAGCTCGGGTCTTGCGCCCAGAGCCTCTCAGAAAGTTTCTGAAAAGTCAGGCGCTTCAAGCAAGAATCCCACTGCGACTGCCACATCCCCAAGCAAAGCGTCTGCTTCGAAGCCATCGTCTAATCTGCTGAAGGCTCGCGGTGAACTCGCAGCTCATCGAAATAGGCCAGAGCCTGCCCCTGGGTATTATCGGTATCGCTCATCACGCCAATGGCCACCACATCGGGTGGATCGGCGTTGAAACAACGGCGGTAATCTTCTTCGATATTCCTCGAGACAGAGCGCCACTGACCTAAAAACTGATTCCCGCTTTCGACTACGATGATTTTCGAATTCTTCGAATACGCACTGTTCATCGCTGTGCCTACAGGTAAGTGGGAGGACCAGACATAATCCAAGTGGTGCTTCTGCCAAGGAAGTCCTTTGGTATCGAAATAGACGTATACCCGAGCCGCTGCATCGGATCCTTCCTTGCGGGTTAAATTCTCTTTTTCTATCAACTGGTCTACCCGCCACTGCCATGAAAGCCATTCAAACCGATCGGGATTAAAACGCAGCGGATAAATCAAGATGGAAGCACCACCTTTGCTTTCCGCTAAAAGACAGCGGTGCTCTTGCAGGTTAACGATCTCGTAGCGCGTTCGATGGCGTACTTCTACCTCGCGCCACAAATCCAGCTGTAAGGTATCAAAGGATTCCTTCCAGAAGGTTTGCAAGGGGGCAGGCGGAATAAGCGGAGGAACCACGGAAACGGTAATGGGACGGGTCCCACACCCGATGGCGGTTACTGCCACCAGCCAAATATACGGACGGACTGAAGCGAATGCTTTTAAGAACAGATCACTTCACACCTTCAACCATGGATTCAGCACCTGGAGTGGAGAGCTCTGCGTAGCTGCTCAGTTTCTCCCAAGTACGCTTGCCGACTACTCCATCGTCTGTTAATCCCTGGATTCTCTGAAATTCTTTGACGGCAGAACGCGTCTGGGGTCCCATCTTCCCATCGATGGCACCCTGGTAGAAACCGGCATTCTTGAGGGCTTGCTGAATCTGCCGGGTACTGGGTTTTGCAGGGATCGCCTGGCTTGCGGATGGGGAGAACTTCGGCCCCTGCGTGGCAAATGCGGAAAGCTCTCCTGAGAGAGGGTCTGCCATCGGTGCGGCAGCGTAATTTCCGGAGCCGGTACGTTCCAATTGGCTCACCCGCTCATCGAGCAAATTCATCTGAGACTGCAGCCGTACCCAATCCTGCCGTGTACGCGTGCTTCCGCATCCGGCAGCCATCACCACCATAGACAATCCAACCATTGCATAAACCGTTTTCATTGTTCCTCCGTTTAGTCCCACCGGTATTGATTTGCAACGCAAATCAGGTGGGGCTCCTGGCTCATCCATTTTGTGAAGCTCACGAATGTTAGTGTAACAAAGAAGATCTCAAGCTTCAATTTCGAAGAATTTTTTCCAACCGTTCCAGAAATTCCTGCGGCTGGACAAAACCCAAAAGACGCAGCCGTGTTTGCTCTTTTCCGGATCGATCAAAAAGCAATACGGTAGGGGCTCCATAGATTTTGTAGCGCTCGAGCAACCGCTCAGCTTCTGGAGAAATCGAGGCGGTCGCATCCAATCGCATGGTTAAAACTTCCGCCAGCGCCTGCACCACTTCGGGATGCCGAAAGGTTACATGATCCATCTCGACACAGGGCAGGCACCAGTCCGCATAGACATCAATGAGCACCGGCCGCTGTTCTTGCCGTGCCTGCTCGAGCAACGCTTCCGTGTAAGGAATCCAGCGGACAGTCGGTCGCTGTGGCGCATGCGGCCGAACGATTGCAAGGGCAGAAATCACCAAAACAACCCCTATTCCCTGCCGCAGCCAGCGAAACCAGAGGGCCGGATGGCGACTGCTCTCCAGCCATCCTAAATAAATTCCGCCTGCGGCCAGGAGAATGGCCACTGCCATCCATAAGATCTTTTCAGGAAGAAGAGGCCTGAGAAAATAGAGGGCCAAACCCAGAAGGATCAGTCCCAAGGCCTTTCGATACCACACCATCCAAGCGCCTGCCTTGGGTAAACGACTGAAGCGATTGACTAACAGGCCCAAAAGAAAATAGGGCAAACCCATGCCGATGCCGAGCATGAAAAACAAAAACAATCCAGCAACCGCATTTCCCATTTGCCCAACGACCAGCAGCAAGCTCAGGATGAACGGACCGATGCAAGGAGCAGCCACCAGCCCTACGACCCATCCCATTCCGAAAGCTCCCCAGGCCCCTGTAGAGGCAGAATTCCATCGGCGCAGCAGGAACTCCGGCAACCTAAACTCGTATAACCCAAAGAGGCTCAGGGCCAAGAGAACGATGATCAGCGCGACTAAAAGCAAGACCACCGGCTTCTGAAGCCAGGCTCCGAATAAAGAACCGGTCTTTGCAACAATAAAACCAAGGATGGCGTAGTTGACGGAAATACCCAGAAGATAGCAGAAGGCAAGCCAGCCGCTTTTCCGCGGTGAACCTTTCGATTGCTGAGAGAAAAAGGCCAGAGTCACCGGAAGCATCGGATAGACGCACGGGGTTAGGTTAAGAGCCAAGCCCCCAAGAAAAACAGCGATGCTTCCCACAAAAAGGCCTTGATGTCGCACGATATCTGTAAGCCAATCCATCAACGGAGGGCTCCTAGGCAGGAACTTTCAAAAGGTGTACCGAAGGAGGGCTTTGCCGCCTTTTAATTCCGTCCCGGGATGTTCTTTATCTGCTGGAAGAAACATCGTTGCTGTCCGCTCTATGGAAGCCAGGGAACCTCGCAGAAGACCGAACCACACCCCGCTGATGGGATCAAAACGGCGGGATTCCGTAACGACTTGTTTGATCGGCTGAGTCCACGCCATAGAAATGGCAAAAACATCTTTGGGCAGCTCCTCGATCGAACGTTCGCGCACTTTTCCCAAATTCTCGCGCCCTTCTCCGTAAGCGATCCCGCAGAGCCCAAGCACTAGGGTCCAAACCAGAACGGTCCCGCGCATCGTGCCTCCCTCGCGCTAAAGTAGCACTGGTTGTCTACTAGAGAGTAGTATACCATGCGTGCAATCTTCTGGGACATGAGACATGCCAGTGATACGAGACTCTTGGGGCATGGGACAGGGGACAGGGGACAAAAAAAACTACGAACATGCCCCACGCCCCATGTCCCAAACGCGGCGTTCTCTTACAAGTAGCCGTTTTGCCGAAACCACGCCAAGGCGCGGCGAATCGCTTCCTCAATCGGAGTGAGCTCTAAGCTCAATTCGCGCTGCGCCTTCGAAGAATCGAGTCTTTGTCCTACGCGCGCGGCATAAACCGCCTTTCTAGGAAAAAGCGGCTCACTGGCCGTCAAAAAACCGATACCCTCCATGATCCAAGCACCGAATAAAACAACCGGCTCAGAAAGATGCCAACGGGGTCCGGGTACTCCGGCCAGACGGCTGATTATCGCTGCCAATTCCGGCACATTCAAATTTTGGTTGGCAAGAAGATAGCGCTGTCCTATCCTGCCGCACTCGGCCGCTTGGACATGCCCCAGGCCCACATCTGCCGTATAGACGGCGTTGAGAGGATGGTGAATCGTAAACGGAATGCGATATTTGGCAAAGCTGAGAATGGCAAGCCCGGAAAAC
>JACPAW010000193.1 GCA_016180605.1 Candidatus Omnitrophota bacterium
TGGGTCAAATATTGAATTTGACTTGCGTATTCCATTTCCAATCCTTCGTTCATCAGTTGGATCACCTTCGTTTTATCCAGTGCCATGGAAGAAACCTCCTTAAGGTGGTTGCGACACCCCGCAGTCTAACGGGGAAGTAGCGACCCTGTCAACCTCGCCTGTTAAGCGTTCCTCATGTGATAGCTTAGGCGTTTTTTTGAGCTTGACAAGTACCGCGTACAGGGTAAAATGTTTAAATCTAGTTGAGACTTAGTCTCAAGAAAGACCATCTGGATGAAGCGATTTGTAGAGGTGGAGCAATTTCTTAAGGCGCGCGGCATTCGCCTGACAGGCGAGCGCCAGCTCATCGTCCGCCGTGCCGTTTCCTACCTGCATTTTACCGCCGAAGAGCTGGTCAAAGATGTGCGCACCATTGATCCTACCGTGGCTCGCGGCACGGTTTATCGGACTTTAGGACTGCTGCACCGCACCGGTGTGGTGGAGAAGCACGATTTCCGATACGGACCTCCGAATTATGAAGTCACTTTTGCCAAGGCGCACCACGATCATTTGATGTGCATTCAATGCGGGGAAATCATCGAATTCCAGGAGCCACGCGTTGAACACATTCAAGAACAAGTGGTCAAGCGTTATGGCTATCAGTTGTTATCCCATACCCACAAGCTCTATGGTCTTTGCCAGAAGTGCCGGCACGTCAATCCCAAACGGGCCTCCAAGGCGCCGATGCTTCATGTCGAAGAAATCGTGGCTTAAAGCCCCTGATAGCAGGGTCGCTTAATGGCGAAAACGGTTTGTCATCTATCGGAAGGGCTTATCGTGCAAATTGCCGAGGCGATTAACAGTATTCGGTACGGAACCGTCCAAATCACCATCCATGACTGCCGGGTGGTGCAAATTGAAAAATCGGAGCGGATTCGGCTTAACTCCGATGCCGACCTGACCACAGGAGGCCTTGATGAGCATGTGTCGCGGGCTGATCGGACAACCGGAAGCCCCCGACTGGCACTTGGCCGCTGAGTGTCGAGGGGGGTGCAATGGGATCTGGAAGAACTGTCTATTTCTGGTCAGCCCTGGTTCTGCCGCTGTGGTGGGCTCTTGTCTGTCAGGCGGAAGAAAGGCCTTACAGGATGGAAGAAGTCACCGTGCAGGCCGAAGAATTGGAAACCGCAGGACCCTTTCTTCCGAATGTGGCGGGAACAGGCATCTATGCCGGTAAAAAAACCGCAGTAATCGACCTTAAGGCCCAACCGACCATCATCAATAATAATTTTCGCCAGGTACTGGCCAAGACACCCGGATTGTTGCTCAGCGAAGAGACGACTCCGCTGTTCAGCGTGGGGTATTGAAGGATGGAGTTCCCATCCATGCCGATATGTTCGGCTATCCGGAAGCTTATTACGTGCCACCCCTACAGAGCGTAGAGCGGATTGAATTTGTCCATGGGGGTGCTTCCTTACTGTATGGGCCGCAGCCGGGTGGGGCGTTGAATTTCATCACTAAACAGCCAGCAACCAAGACGCCGCTTGCTCTCTACATGGAGAATACTTTTGGATCGGATGAACTCTTTTCCCACTATACCCGTTTTAGCGGCCACAAAGATCCATTCGGCTATCTTGGCTATATCCACGAGCGAGAAACTAATGGCTTCCGGGAGACAAACAGTGACTTTGAGGTTCTGAGTGCCGGCTTGAAAGCGACCGTGGGTCAGACCACGGATTCCCGCTGGACGCTGGATTTTGACGAGTACCATGAAGAGCACGGAGAACCGGGTGGTCTGACCAAGGCAGTGGCCGACAGCGAGGGACGGGATACGACCACCCGATTCCACGACCGTTTCCGGCTTGAGCGCTACTACGGTACGCTTCTTTACGAGCGAGACTTAGGGCAGGCGAGCCGGCTTGATTTTCGGACCTTCGGGGGCCACTACCGCCGTTACAGTAAACGGCAGCGGACAAGTGGAAGTGCTTTTGGAGCTCTTCCCAGTGGTGCCAATGCCACTACCAATACGATTGAGGAACAGGATTTCTACACTTTTGGTTTTGAACCGCGCCTCCGATATACCTACGATGCCTTCGAACAGGAAGGGCACACCCTCACTGCAGGGCTACTGACCTATTTCTCCGATTCTCCTCGGGAAGATCAGAGGGGAACGACACCGGGTGCCGATTCCGGGGCTCTGCGCAACAAAAGCAACCGCGAAATGCAGTATCTGTCGCTTTTTGCCGAGCATTTATTTCGCTTAGGCGCTCTGTCCATTACACCTGGCGTGCGGCTTGAGCATATCTGGCAGCAGGTGCAAGAGCATGTCAATGCCGACAAAACTGCGGTGGGTACCCCTTTAGCGAAGGAGGATGAGTTCGATTTTGTGCCGCTCTTTGGCATCGGATTCAGTTATGACGCAGCCGCTCAGACGCAGCTCTACAGCAACTTCTCGCAGGCCTACCGCCCGAAGATCTTCACGCAAGCCGTTCCGACCGGGGCGAACAACGTGGTCAACAATGACCTAAAAGAGGGTAAGAGCTGGCTCTTTGATGTCGGAATAAGAGGACGGTCCTGGAATGTGCTGTCATGGGATGCCAGTTATTTCCTGATGAAGTTCTATGATCAGATCGGCGCATCTGGAAATTCCATTGAGAATGTGGGAGATACACTCCATCAGGGCCTGGAGTTTGCGATGGATGCGGATGTGGTGGGTCTCTATGACACGATGCATCAAACCACCCTACGTGATCGCATCGGTTCGGTGGGTCCTTTTATCAATCTCTTGCTGTTGGATGCCCGGTTTACTGAAGGCCCACAGGATGGCAAGACACCGCAATTTGCGCCCCAGTATACGCTGCGGCTTGGCGCCCAATATTTGTTCCGGGATCGCGTGAAAGTGAACCTCAGCAGCACGTTTGTCGATGATCATTTTGCAGATGATTCCAATCTTGCCAACCGCACGGTTCCTTCCTATAAGGTCTGGGACGTGACGGGCGAGATCGCCTTGTGGAAGGATTACCTGACACTGGTTGCGGGCATCAACAACCTGTTTGATGAGCGCTACTACGCCAGAATCCGCAGTGACGGGATCGATCCTGCCTATGAGCAGAACTTCTACGGTGGCGTGAAGGTGGGCCTGACATTCTAACGGGATGGGTGAGGGGATGATTCACTGGTTTATCAAAGGGGGGCCGGTCATGTGGCCCCTGCTGCTATGCTCGATCATCGCCCTGGTGGTGATCATTGAGCGCCTACTGTTCTGGCGCCAAGAGCGCACCACGCAAGACGCCGCACTCATCCACAAGCTTTTCCATCTAACCGAACGAGGCCTTGTTGAGG
>JACPAW010000138.1 GCA_016180605.1 Candidatus Omnitrophota bacterium
GATAGGTTAGAGGATATCCGGGATCGCAAAGAGGATTTCCGCGATCGGCGGGAAGACGTGAAGGACCATCGGGAAGATATTCGAGATCGTCGCGAGAATAAACGGGATCGACGGGAAGACATCCGCGATCGGCGTCAAAGTCCAGGCAGCTCACTTCAAGGGAATCGTGGCGTGCGCGACCATGGACAAGGGGTAGGACGCGGAGCCGGCCAGGGTGGGGTGCATCGCAGCCCGAAGTCTCAGGGTGGCATGCGCGGTGGAGCCCGCGGCGGCACTCGCCGCTAAAACGGGTGCCCACATGGCGGCCTTGTGTTTAGCGGTTGCTCAGAGTGCGTGCTATACTGGGCCCCTGCACATGAGAGTCCTCGATCAGATCAGCGAGCAGGAGGTGATTGAAGCCATCCTGCGCGGCAACGTGGAGCGATACGCGGAGCTCGTTGAGCGCCACCAAAACAGAGCCGTTCGCTTGGCCTTTTCGCTTCTTGGCAACTATGAGGATGCGCGCGATGTCTCCCAAGAGGCTTTTGTCAGCGCCTATGTCTCACTGCGGAATTTCCATCGAGGATCTGCTTTTTCCACTTGGCTTTATCGCATCGTGGTCAACAAATGCAAGGATTTCTGGCGCAAACGCTCTCATCAACCAGCGATAACGGCAATGGCCACGGAAGTTCGAAATGATGAGGAAGGGCCGTTATTTACCGATGCCGATGATCCTGCATCCAATCCCTCGGAACGAGCCCTGCAGCATGAGCTTTCCGTGGAAATGAGCCGCGCCATTCAAGCTTTGCCACCCAGGCAAAAAACCGCTTTCGTGCTGCATCATTTGAACGGGTTTTCCTTGAATGAAGTTTCGGAAACGATGGGATGCCGCCTGGGAACCGTAAAAGCGCATATTTTTCGGGCAAATGAAAACCTGCGTCTTAAATTAGCACCTTGGCTTACCCGGGAGGGTGTGACATGAACTTTCAATCCTGGCTTTCCTCATGGTTGGCGCATCATCCGCTCAAAGACCCCACGGGACATGACCCTGAGCAATACACCCAGCAGGTCATGCAGCGCGTGCGCGATGCCAACCTTTCTCCAAAACCCTGGACGGCGTGGCAGGAGTTCCTGAGTTTCTTCAGTATTCCGAGAGCAACTTTTGCTCTTGCTGGGGTTGGCCTTGTCGCGGTCATTCTTTTCTTAAACCATGCGATCAATGATACAAGGCTGGCTAATATGGAAACAACCGTTGATCTCATCGCGGCAATGGGGGAGACACTAGAGTCCATTAATGGCGAAGAAGGGGAGATTTTAGCCCAAGATCTCGAAGCGCTCGATACCCTTGTGCTGGCAGAGGCAACAGAAACGGATGAGCAGTGGCTTCAGGAAACGCTTCGGCTGTTGCAGCTTCTGGATGAGGATGCCGGATCTAGTGAAGCAGAGAACCCTTCAGAAGGCGATTTGATCGATGATCTGCAGATCTTGGATGAGAAGGAAATAGCCGCCAGTTCCTAGCCGGCACTATTAGGAACGCCTCCGTAGTGCCTGCCTCTCCGGAGGCGTTCCTAATAGTACCGCCCATTGCGACCCTACAGATTTAATTCGTGCAAGAACTCCTGCCAGGGGAGAATGCGGATTCCTTCAATCCATTTCTTTTCCGTACCAAGATAGACAAGAATCGGTTCATGCTTCTTACCGACGTATTCGGCGAAGCTCTTAAAGCCCCCTAAATCCGCACGGCTAACGTGGGATGTTGCTTTTGCCTCTACTGTAAATAACCGGCCCTCTATTTCCACCACAAAATCCACTTCAGCTCCATGTTCTGTCCGATAAGAAGAAATCCGAATCTGTTTATCTCGTGATTGAGCGCTATCCATAATCTGGTTGAACACCAGGTGCTCAAAAAGCACACCGATTCGATCCGCGGATACAACGAAGTTTTCCAATAGCCCGTTGAGTACACCGGTGTCGAAAAAGTAGAATTTCGGGCTTTGAACAAGGCGCCTTCTTAAAGATTTACGGAATGCCTCGCAACGACGAATAACCAGGGTATCTTCCAAAATTTCAAAGTACCTAACAGCCGACTGACGCGGCAGACTCGCTTGTGAAGCGAGCTTGGAGAGGTCAATGAACTTAGCTGCTTCAGCCGCTGCGACTAACAAGAACCGAGAAAACCCTTCCACATTTCGTGTGAGTGCTTCCGCCTGAATTTCTTCTTTAAGATAAGTAGCGGCGTAAGACCGCAATGATTTCTCGGCTTCTTGCTGATCGGTTTCCGTCCAAATTCCTGGGAGCGTGCCTAATGCCAGAGCCTTTTTGGTATCGAGGTGGTACTCTAGCTCTGAAGCGACCAATGGGCCTAGGAAATAATTGTGTAAGCGTCCCGGAAGCAGATTGGCGTTTCCGCGTCGTAGCTTTCTGGCACTTGAACCGGTTAGGTAGAATTGAACTTTAAAGTGGTCTTCATCGAGGATGGCTTGAAGAGTGTTCAAGAGGCTAGGTAGCCGCTGAATTTCATCGAGAAACACGGTGCGGAATGGCTGAGCCTGGAGTCGCTCATAGATTTCACGCGGATTGCTGGCAAAAGCCAAATAGGTGGATTCATCCACCAAGTTAATAGCAAGCTCCGGCTGAAGACTTCGGATCAAGGTGGATTTTCCGGTCTGCCTGGGCCCCAGTAATAATAGGCTTCTCTTTGACTGACTAAGAAGAGAAGTTAAATTGCGTGTAATCATGAGGTTATTTTACGCGGTAAAATAACCTCATGTCAAGTCCGTTTTAAGACTCCCACCTATTGTTGATTCCATCCAACACCCTACCAAACTCTCCTGCACCCCGATAGACCTTAATTCGAATTAGTTTAATATTGTAACTCAATAATCAATATATAGTTACATAAAATAATAAGATCAATACTTACAATTTGGCATGGAGGCTGCTTCTATGACTGTCATAGACAGTCATAGAGAATTTCAATCCTAGCGGAGGTTTTGGAGCATGTTTGAAGGACGCATGAGCATCACGGAAATAGCTGAGAAGCTTGGGGTGACCACTAAGACCATCACCCGTTGGGAGAAGTCCGGCAAGATCAAGCCGGCTAAAAGAGATTGGAAGGGGTGGAGAGTCTATTCCAGCGATGATTTAGAGGCCATGAAAAGCCTGATTGAGGCGGTGTACTAATGTGCTTCTTAAGGAGGGGGGTAATGTCACGATTGCCGCAGGTGCTTTTAACGATGGGTTTGCTGTTTGGCTTTGCGGCAGCAGCCTTGAGCGATGACCAATCCGAGTCAACGGGCAATTATTATGGAACTTCCACGGGCTATTCCGGAATGGAGGCATCTCCATCCGGGGGGATTATCGGCTACCAGCCGATTCCCAACTCAGCCCTGGGAATACAGACGCAAGGACAGCCGCAGCAAGTCGCAATGACTCATCGCGGCCAGCAGAACGGGTTTCCGAACGACCCCCAAGTTTATGACTACACGATGTGGTTTGTAGGGCAAGGACACTACACGCTAGGGCGCGACGATATGGTCCGAATCAATATTCGCAATCAGCCGGAATTCAGCGGAGATTTTGTCGTAGGGCCGGATGGCAAGATTCAATACAACTATATTGGCGATTTGCCGGTTGCGGGTTTAACCAAGCATGAGCTGCAGCAAGTGTTAGAAAAGATCCTTGCAGAGTATATCCGCGTTCCTATGGTGACGGTCACGATCATTGCGTATAACTCCAAAGCTGTCTATGTCATCGGAGAGGTGAACCGGCCCGGAAAATACATCATGCGGGGGGATGTCATCAAACTGCGCGAAGCCATCATCGCCGCAGGACTTCCGACAGGGACTGCGGCTTTGCGGCGCACCCATGTCATCAAACCGGATCTTAAGAAACCGCGAGTCCGCAAGATCAATCTTAAGAAAATCCTCTATAAAGGAAAGCTCAAAGAGGATATCGACCTCTACCCTGGAGAAATCATCGTCGTTCCCTCAACGGTTTTAGCCTCGATCAACAACTTCCTCAGCCAACTGCTCAATCCCATTACTCGCGCTACGGCCGTTGCGGCAATAGGGGCCGGCATCTAATGCTGCAGACCGAAACTCAAATCGGCTGGCAAGATTACCTCTCCATTGTCTTGCGCCGCCGCTGGTTTTTTGCCATCCCCTGCGTGACCGTCATCTTTATTGCTTTGATCACCGGGCTTTCGATGGAGAAAATTTACCGTGCAGAGACGGTTCTCATGGTGCAGGACCAAAATGTCGTCAATCCCTTGATCCAAGGCCTTGCGGTTTCAACCCCTGTGAGTGAGCGGCTGCGCACCCTACGCGAGGAGCTCTTAAGCTGGAGCAGTTTAAGCAGGCTTGTTACCGAACTGAGTTTGGATAAAAACGCAAAAAGCGCTCCCGCGTTTGAAGGGCTTATCCGCCGGCTTCAGCGCGATATCAGCGTGCGCATGCGCGGCAATAATCTCATTACCATCGGCTACGAAGACCGTAACCCAAAATTGGCCCAGAGCTTAGTCAATGCCATTACGAAAATCTACGTCGAGCGCAATGTCGAGTCCCAGAGTGCCGAGACGGAAACCGCCATCGATGTGATCGAAACCGAAATGTTGGTCTACAAAAACAAGCTCGAGGAAGCCGAGCATGCGCTGCGCGAGTTCAAGGAACTCTACGTATTGCAGATGCCGGTGGCCACGGAGCTCAACGAACAAATCATCGATCTGGAAGTCCAATTGGCAAGGCTGCTGGTTGAAAATACGGAGGCTCATCCTACGGTTTTGCAGGTTAGACAACACATCCAGGACCTCAAACAAAAGCGCAATGACGAAATTCGCCGGGTGATTGCTGGGGCGCTTGCCCAAGGACATGACCCGAAGATTTACCAGGATTTAGCCCATGCCTTAGAGCAGCCGGTTGCGAATCCGGAAGCAGGCGACCCCACCTTGCGTGTTGCTCGCAAGGCCTATGTGGCATGGGTGGATCGCTTGGAAAGCAATATCGTGACCTCTGAGTCCTCTCCAGCGCCCCAGGTTCAAGTAGTCGCTGTCGGATCGGGCGAGAACAATAAATCCATGGACCTAGTCGGAGCCAGTTCCTCGACCTCCGTTTCCCTTGCCCCTCGAGAAGAGCAGGAGCTGGCACGCTTGACGCGCGATTACCAGGTCTACAGCGCCACTTATAGGGAGATGCAAGAACGGCTCGAGCGCGCCAAGATGACTCAGCGGCTTGGCAAGCTCGATGAGGGGACCAAATTCAAAGTGCTTGAGCCGGCCCGTCTTCCTTTAAAGCCCATCAAGCCGAACATGGCCAAGATTTTTGTTTTTGGGCTGCTTCTGGGTGCTTTCCTGGGAGCGGCGGTGGCTTTTGTGGCGGAATACCTCGATCAATCCTTCCAATCAGCCGAGGATTTACAGGCTGCGCTGGCGATCCCTGTGATTGGCACGATCTCCAAGATCATCACCGAGGGAGACATCGCCCAGCGAAGGACCCAGCGCAAGAATTGGTTTTCATACCCCACCCACTGGCAGCGGTTGAAAACTTATGTGTTGAAGCCGGTTTGGAGTTGTGTGGATCGAGTGCTGGTGCGTTGGAGACTATAAAGATGGGACATGGGACATGGGACATGGGACATGCAGACCAGAGGACTTCCTCTTTATTTTTATTGCCCTGTCCCACGGCCCAAGAGGTTCGCTTCACTCGCGTTGCCCGTGTCCCAAAACTGTCGGTTGACGCTCATGTATGAGGCGTTCTTCGGACTCAAAGAGAAACCGTTCCGGATGACTCCGGATACGCGCTATTTTTATCCATCGGCCAAGCATACGAATGCCTTGAACCACATGGTCTATGCCATTGAGGAGCGGCGCGGGTTTGTGGTCATCACAGGGGAAATCGGATCCGGCAAGACGACTCTCTCGAGAGTCCTTTTCCAGAAGCTAGACGCTTCCACTCAGACCGCCATCATCCGCAATACCCAATTGAGTGCCAAGGACCTGGTGGCTTCTACACTCGATGAGCTGGAAATCCCTTATCGTCCCAGCAATAGCAAAGCTTTCCTGATCGGCAGGCTCAATGAATACCTCATCGAACAGCTTCGGGATGGCAACAACGTCGTTTTGCTCATCGATGAAGCGCAGAATTTGAAACCCAGCGTTTTGGAAGAAGTCCGGATGCTCTCGAACCTGGAAACCGAGACGGAAAAGCTCATCCAGATCATCTTAATGGGCCAGCCGGAGCTTAAGTCGAAGCTGTGGTTGAAAGAGTTGACCCAGCTGCGCCAGCGCGTCACCCTCCATTATCACCTCTGTGCCCTGGATTCCGAAGAGACGATGAAGTACGTGACCCATCGGCTTCATGTAGCCGGTGCGAATGGTTCGGTTATCTTCTCACCCAGTGCGCTGCCCAAAGTTTACGAACATTCCCAGGGTGTTCCTCGTTTGATCAACGGGTTATGCGACAGGGCACTGCTTACCGGCTACGTCAATGAGTCCAAAATCATCGGCCCTGAAATCATTGATGAGGTTGCTTGTGAATTACCAGCACTCATGCAGGCTCCAAATCATCCGCATGTGACAAGTGACAGGTGACAAGTGACAAGTACTTGCGAAGAAATACCAGAACAGGCGGTTGGTTACAAGAAACTACGGGTGTGGCAATTGGCAGATAAGTTGGCGCATGAAATATTCCGTGTCACCAAGAACTTTCCAACACAAGAACAGTTTGGTTTGACATCCCAACTCCGCCGTGGCGCACTTTCAGTGCCGACAAACGTCGTTGAAGGCCAAGCACGAAAAGGTCGCCGCGAATTCAAACATTTTGTTGCTATGGCACTTGGTTCTTTAGCTGAAGTGGAATATCTCCTAGAATTTGCACGCGAAGAAGGCATGCTAATGACGAAGTCTTACCATGAAATTGAAGCGCTTCGTAAAGAGACGGGCCGATTATTATGGAGACTTTACGAATCTCTTTAAGTTGCCACTTTCTCGTAACTTGTCACCTGTCACTTGTAACTTGTCACCAACTATATTGAAGGTGTTGCATAATGAGCAAAATTACGAAAGCGCTGGAAAAGGCGGCACGCGAGCGGTTGCAGCGGCAAAAAGAGCGGGCAACCGTTAAGGCCGGCTCGGTTGAAGTACAGCTGGAGAGTTCGATTGCGGCTCCGCTTGGAGCGGCCATGCAGGATAAAATCCAGGTCGATCCGCACATCGTCGGTGCCACCGAACCGAGCTCTCCGATTGCCGAGCAATACCGCATTCTTCGCACGAATCTGCAGTCGCTGCGCTTGCGACAAAACGGCGCAGGCCAAGCACTCATCATCACCAGTGCGGTCCATGGAGAAGGGAAATCGGTCACGGCGTTAAACCTTTCCTTGACCATGGCTCGCCAGGAAAACTGGCGCGTCGTTCTAGTGGATGCGGATCTTCGAAAAGGCTCTATCCACACTTGGCTTGGCCTGGGCCAGAATCGCGGTGGTCTTTCCAGCGTTCTGGCGCGTGGCGGAGAAGTCAACGGAGAGCTTCTTTGGCTTAAAGAGCCGCCATTGACCGTGCTACCGACCGGTCCTTATCCGGATCATCCCGCAGAGCTTCTGGAATCTTCCTCTTGGAAGCGGCTTCTGGCAACCCTGAAGTCCCAGTTTGATTTGGTGATCATCGACGCACCGCCACTGTTGCCGGTTGCGGATCCTGGCATATTAGCTTCCCAGGGGGATAGCGTCCTGTTGATCGTGCGCGCCGGAAAGACCCAGAGAAAAACCGTAGCCCAAGCCCAGGAGCTATTGCAGCGCGCGAAAGCCAAGATTCTTGGATGCGTGTTGACTCACGTGGAATATTACCTGCCGGGCTACTACCGCTATTACCACCAGTACCGCTATGCGAAGAAGCAGCCAAAAGAGACTGAAACTTCCCAAGTGGTCGTGAACGGGTAAGCGCGTGTGCGCGTGAACGCGTTAAAAGGAAATGAGCTTGATTCGTCGTTTTGAAGACATTGAAGCGTGGCAGGATGCTAGAGAATTGACTAAAAGTCTGTATCAGGCAGCCACAACAGATCGATTTTCGAAGGATTGGGGTCTTCGTGATCAGACGCAGCGTGCCTGCGTCTCGATAATGAGCAATATTGCCGAGGGATTCGACAGCGCTTCGCAAGCAGAGTTCTTACGGTTCTTAGGTTACTCGCGCCGTTCCACATCAGAGGTTCAGAATATGCTTTATGTTGCCCGTGACCAGAACTACATCAGCGAATCAGCTTTTCAGGTTCTCTATGAACAGGCAGAGAAGGTTCGTCGCAAGATAACTTCCTTCATGAAGTACTTACGATCTCGCACTCAACGCGTTCACACGTTCACGCTCATGTTGACGCATCTTAAGGAACTCTTCCGCTATCGCGATCTGCTGTTGAGCCTGGCGATACGGGACATCAAGGTCCGCTATCGACAGACTCTGCTAGGTTTTGCCTGGGCGGTGGCACAGCCTTTGTCTTACATGCTGATCTTCACGATCGTATTCTCCAAATTCGGCCAAGTCAGTTCTGACGGGACACCCTATCCTCTTTTCTCGTACACCGGCCTTGTTCCCTGGACGTTCTTTGCAACCGCCTTGAGTCTTGGAGTCAACTCCGTCGCGTCGAACATGGGACTGGTCAAAAAGATTTATTTCCCGCGAGAGGTTTTCCCTCTGGGTGTGATCTTAGGCTGTTTGGTCGATTTCCTGGTTGCTTCCTGCCTGATCGCAGGCCTGATGGTGTTTTACCACATTCCGGCTAGCCCTGCGCTGGTCTGGCTGGTGTGGCTGATCGGGTTGGAGGTGGCTTTCTTGATTTCGCTGAGTCTTCTGGTCTCCGCGCTGAATGTGTTTTATCGAGACATCAAGTACATCGTGCCGTTGTGCGTGCAACTGGGACTTTTCGTGACACCGGTCATCTATTCCGCATCCAAAGTCCCCGAACATTTGCAAAAGTGGTACATGCTCAACCCGATGGCGGTAGTCATCGATGGAATACGGCGGGTGATTTTGCACGGTCAGCCTCCGCAATTGCCATCGCTGTTGATCACAACCACCCTCGTCGTTGTGCTGGGTTTTGTCTCCTACGTGTTTTTCAAGCGGGTGGAAATCAAATTCGCCGATTCGGTGTAATTGGAGAAATTGTCATGACCCACGCCCCACGCCCCCCCGGCCCGCCTTTTGCAATCGCCGGGGCGGGCACGCCCCACGCCCCCATTGTTTTTGAGCACGTCTCGAAGCGGTATCAGTTAAGCGTCGCACACGACAGCTTGCGCGATGCCATACCCGCATTGATCAAACGGCTTATCCGAAAGAATGGCCGCGGAGAGCTTCATGAGGGGGAATTTTGGGCGCTTAAGGACGTCAGTTTCCATGTCAAACAGGGCGAAACGCTTGGCATCATCGGCCACAATGGGGCGGGCAAGAGCACGATCCTGAAACTGCTTTCGAGGATTACCAAACAAACAAAGGGCTCAATCGCCCTTCGCGGAAGGCTCGCTGCCCTCATTGAGCTAGGGGGCGGTTTTCATTCTGATTTAAACGGGGCCGAGAATATTTATCTTCAAGGCACTATGCTGGGGTTAACCCACCGCGAAGTCAGAAATCTTTTCGATTCCATCGTTGCCTTTTCAGAGCTGGAGCAATTTCTTCAAACACCGGTCAAGCGCTACTCATCCGGCATGATCGTGAAACTTGGCTTTGCCATCGCCGCACACGTGCATCCGGATGTTTTGTTGCTGGATGAGGTCTTGGCGGTAGGCGACATCGCTTTCCAGCAAAAGTGCTTCAAGCGCATCGATCAGCTGCGCGATTCCGGGACGACCATGATTTTCATTTCGCACAACCTCGAGGCGGTCAACAAGCTTTGCGACCGCGTTTTATTGCTGCGCCAAGGAGAGGTGATCGAGGAAGGCACGCCTGGGCGAATCATCAAGCGCTTCCGGGATGAGATGTTCAGCCATGCGCTTAAAGTAGCCGCTCAAACTCCTGCTGTCAAAAGCTCTGCTGCCGTTCAAATCACCCAAGTGAATCTCACCGACCCTGCTGGTTTTCCGGTTGATTCCGTGAATACGACAGAACCATTGCGCGTTGAGATCCACTACCAAGCAAAACGGCCGGTGATTGAGCCTAATTTTCGGATTGCCATTGAGCGATTGGACGGCCTTTTGTGTCATGGGAGTCTCAGCCGCCAGAACGGCCTAGCCCTTAAGGCGCTT